>JAACJX010000647.1 GCA_014237545.1 Ardenticatenia bacterium
CAGGTAGGGTGCGCGATGGGATGTATCTTCTGCGCCACGGGACAAATGGGATTCCGGCGGCACCTGACCCAAGGGGAGATCGTGGCCCAGGTCGTCCACGTGGCCCGTGTGTTGCGCGCGCGCGGCGAATCACTCCGTAATATCGTCCTGATGGGCATGGGCGAGCCGCTGCACAACTACGACGCCACCCTGGCCGCCATGGATACGGTCATGGAACATCGTGGGCTGGCCATCGCCCCGCGCTTTATCACCCTCAGCACCGTCGGCGTCGTGCCGGGCATCCGACGGCTGGCCGCAGAGCGACGGCCGATCCGCCTGGCGGTCAGCCTCCATGGCGCGACCGACGCGGAGCGGTCGCGGCTGGTGCCGCCGGCCCGGCGCTGGCCGCTGTCGGAGTTGATCGATGCCTGTCGCGAATACAGTCAAACACTGGGCCGCCGCATCTTCTTCGAGTGGGCGCTCATCGACGGGGAAAACGACGGGCCGGATCAGGCCCACGCGCTGGGCCAGCTTTTGCACGGACTGGACGCGCACGTCAACCTGATCCCGCTCAATCCCACTTACGGCTTTGACGGGCGGCCGACCGAACCGGCCGCGGTGAAAGGCTTCCAGACGATTCTGGCCGAGTATGGCTTGCCCAGCACCGTGCGGCAGCGGCGCGGCATCGATGTGGCCGCCGGCTGCGGGCAACTGGCCACGCTGAATCCGGCCGGCTAGCGGTCGCTTTCTTCCCGTTGGCTCCAATCGGGATCGGGCGTCGTATAGATCAGCGGCAGGCTGACCAGCGTCACGATATATTTCACCACGAGATTGAACAGGAATATTTGCCACACCACGGGCCACGGTAAGCTAAGAGGGCTATCCTCCAGACCCGGCAGCGGCCCAAAGGCGATGACNGCAAAGATAAGATTGTCGATCGGAATGCTGACGCTGTTGCTGGTGAGGACNCGGGCCCACTGATAGCGCGTCGTCACCCGGGTCACAAACCAGTGATAGATCTCGGTGTCGATCAGCTCGCTGACGACCTCGGCNAGGATGGAAGCGATAACGATGCGCCACACCGGGCCCAGGATGGCGCTGAACGAGTCACCCAATCCCCAATNCGGGTCGCTCGGCACCCGCGCTGCCCATGCCAGATAAGCAGCCATAACCAGGTTGATGACCGCGGCCATGATGATCAGGGTCTGGGCATTGCGTTTGCCCAGCACTTTATGGACCACGTCGCGCAGGGTGAACGTGATCGGGTAGATAAACGTGCCCATATCGACGGCAAACCCGGCGACGACGCCAATCTTCAGGCTGGCAATATCGGCCAGCATTTGCGCGCCGGCATACGAGGCAGTGGCGATGATCGCCACTCGGCTAAAAGTAACGGCCGCTGCCCGAGGGGCAACGGCCGGAGTCTCTGCTTGGGTCATTTTGTTCTCCTTGTTTTGTTCAGGCGGGTGCGTCGACCGCCGCAGTTTTAATAAGCCGGGTAATCTGCCACCGGCGGGCGGGAGTATAGCAGCAAACGTGCCTGTTGTCTTGCTCTCTGGTTATGTTGACTTGGTTAACTCACCATCTTAATGGTACGTGGATGAAGGCGGTAAAACGGCGGCTTGGTTAGGGACTCCGGCGACTCTGGTTAGATGGTTTATTTTTCCTCGGCGCGGGTGTGGACGCAGAACAACAGACCGCCCTCAATGCGGATTCGCGCTTCATTGGCTGTCATTTCGTTGCTCATCCCACGCGCCGGCCCAAAGACGAGCGTTTCGTTGGTCAGTTGCCAGCGAAGTCCGTCCGTCGTGACCACCTTCACGTCGCCTCCCAGTGGGATGAGAGAAACAATATCCCCCGGCCGGCCGAAGATCAGGGTCTCGTCATTGATAAGCCATGCGGTCTGACCTTTTTCAATGAANGAGATCGGGCGGCCGATNAAGGCCGGATGCGCCAGAAGCAGGATGTTGGCCAATGAGTGNTCGAGCCGCCCGCCGAGCCCCCCGACGACTAGCAATGAGTCCTCCGGAAAGCGGTCGATGGCATAGAGAAAGGCCAACTCCAGATCGGTTTCGTCCTTGGCCCGCGGGAAGCGCACGACGTCGAATTTCCCCGCCTCCAGAGTCCCCTCCACCCCCTCCGGCAGTGAGTCGAGATCGCCGATGAGCACATCGGGCAGGCGGCCGAGCGCCAGCAAATGACCCAAGCCGCCGTCAGCAGCGATCACCGCACGGGCGCGCTCCAGATACGGCTCCAGCCAGGCGGTCGCCTCCACTACGCCGTTGGCAAAAATCAGCGTGAATTGTGTCTCCGGCATCATATGGGCCTTCCGGGGTCATAAGTAAGTCAAGGGAACGGATATGGTAGCGTTTCTTCATTCGCCGCGCCACANATCAACGTGCCACACGTCGCCGTGCCACNCGNCGCCGNGCCACACGCCGGCCAGTTTTTCTGTCGCCAACGTGGCGGGTCACGCGACTTACTTGACCCCGCCCCAACCCACGCACTAAACTCAAAGAATGTCCGACGAAAATGGAAGAAATATTCCGAGCGAGATGTCGATTCCTTCTGAACCCCAACCGGTCTCCCGCGATAGGAACGGCCGCGTGTCGTCGCGCCTCTGGCGGGCGCTTTCCGACGGATATTCCGCTACGACAATAGATTTGCGCAACGGGATCAAGCGCATGCGCAGAGCGGAAGTCGATTACGTTGTGCTGCCCGTGGGCGGCCCCTTGCCCGAGCGNAGCGGNCCCAAACGCGGCTTCATCGAGCGCCGCCTGCCNNTGCCGCCCGATCCACTCAGCTTGCAAGAACTGAACGCCAGATTGAAGGCCATCGCCGACGCGGAGAACGTGNGCGGCGTGGTGTTCATCTTCCGCGGCTTCTCGGCTGGACTGGCCACGCTCCAGAACTTCCGCGNGTCCGTGGCGCGNTTGCGAGCCGCCGGCAAGGAAGCGATCGTCTATACCCCGCACGTCGATTTGGCCCATTATTACGCGGCCACGGCCGCCGACACGATTATCATCCCCCCCGGCAGCCACTTCGAGGTGTTAGGGCTTTACACCGAGATCACCTTTCTCAAGGACTCTTTAGCCATGGCCGGCGTTGAAGCGGACGTAGTGCAGATCTCCCCATACAAGACGGCGATGGATCGCTTCAGCCGCAGCGATTTCTCNCCGGAACACCGGGCGCAACTGGACTGGCTGCTCGACGATCAGTTCGACATGGTGACGGGCGACATGGCTGCCGCTCGCGGAATAGATCAGGCGACCATCCAGAAGTTTATCGATGCTGGGCCCATGACGGCCGAGGCTGCCCTGGCGGCGGGGCTGGTGGATGGCGTCGCCTACGACGACGAACTACCGTCATGGCTGGGCAAGCGGCGGCGCGCCNAGGCGCCAACAGCCGAAGGCGCTGGGAACGGCAATGCCGGCCGGCCTGACAAGACTGTTAAGCTCAGACAATGGCCGCAAGCCCGCCGGCTTCTCATCGAAAAACATCGCCGCCGGCCGCCGAAAACCATCGGCGTGGTCTCGCTGGAAGGCCTTATCGCTATGGGGACCAGCCGCAAACCNCCAATCGATCTACCCATCCCGTTCATCGGCGGCCAGACAGCCGGTGAGCAGACAGTTGTCGCTCTGCTGCGCCGCGTCGAGAAGCTCGACGACGTCGCCGCGCTCGTCTTCCACGTCGATTCGGGCGGCGGTTCGGCCCTGGCCTCGGATTTAATCGGCCGCCAGCTTGAGCAATTCGCCGTCAAAAAGCCGGTCGTCGTTTATATGGGCAATGTTGCCGCGTCTGGCGGGTACTACGTGTCAGCGACGGCCCGCCACATTATGAGCCAGCGGGCAACCCTGACCGGGTCGATCGGCGTCATCCAGGCCCGGGTCAATACCGACGGACTGTATGACAAGCTTGCGGCCAACCGCGAGACAGTGGAACGCGGGCGGTATGCTGGCCTCTATCAAGACTCCGGTCCCCTGACGCCCGATGAGAGGGATATTTACTGGCGAACGATCAACGATATTTATGAGCAATTCAAAGCGGTAGTGGCTCGTGGGCGCCGCATGACCACGGAGCAAGTGCACCAGATCGGAGCGGGACGGGTCTGGACCGGGCGGCAAGCGCAAGAGCGCGGGCTGGTGGACAGCCACGGGGACTTTGCGGACGCGATCAGAAAGGCGGCCGAGTTGGCCGCCCTTCCGACTAGTGATGACTATGTGATCCCGGTGGTAAACTTTGTTGCTCGAGATTCGAGCTATACGCTCCCCAATAGCGTCCCCACAGAGGTGGCCACCGAAGTGGTCATGATGCTCAATCGCCTTCTGACCGGCGAGAGTCTGCGCAACATGAACGGCCAGCCGCTCATGCTCCTACCATATTATTTGCGGCTCTGGTGAGTAGTCGGCCGCGGTGTCCAGCCAGTCCTCGACATGACTGGCGGCTTCGTGAATATGAATAGTGACGATGGAGTAACTGCCTTCCGGTTGTCTCTCCAGGCGATGGCCCATCTTTTTCAGCATGGCCCACATGGAAGCGTTGCTATTCTGGATGGTGCCNAAAAGCTGGTCAATGCCCTGCTCGGCCGCGAGGCGGATGAGCAGGCGTAACAGATTCGTACCGATGCCCATGTGTTGCATGTCATCGCGGACGGATACGGCGATCTCGGCTTGTTGCGAGGTAACCCTCACGAACCGGGCCGCGCCCACTGGGGTATCACTGCGCTCCGGCATATCGGCAAAGGCGATGACGCCATAGCTCTCANNGTTNGTTTGCAGAGCAATGCGCTCCGCCTCGACCCATACCCGGTCGATGTCGACGTTATCCGCCGGCTGCATGAAGCGGTTATAGCGACTCTCCGAGCCCATATGCTCGAAAAGATCGACAAGAAACGGTGCGTCCTCGCTCGTGAGCGGACGTACGCGAACAAATATGCCTGTCTTCGTTTCGAACGAATCGAATAATGTTGTTTTTACCATAGTACCCATAAATGACGCATCGCGTCATAAATAGGTTAGCATATTGCCGTGCGAAAATCAAGGGGGTCTGAGTATTCCAACACATCGCTAACGATAAAGCGATAGACTCGTTTATTATTGATGTGTCTCTGAAATTTGACTAATTATGAAACCTTTCGGGTGTATCGGCGTAATGATAGATAGCAATTGGAGCTAATCATTTCACGTCACGTGCCGGATGTTTTGGGCCCTACCCGGCGGGCGGTCACAGCAACGGCAAAGGTAATTGGCTAGATAAGGAACAGAACATGACCAAGAACGACAACGAAACCCTACGCGCATCCCTGGCGGAACTTCCGTTCATCAGTCCCGCGCAGGTGGAGCAATGGGTCGATCTGCAAAACACGATCGACCGCACCCGCGATTATCTCATCCGGGCCGTCCCCCAGGCCCAATTCAGCATTGATGAGGCGCAAAAAATCCTGGCCCAGCGCACCTACACGCTGGTCTTCTTCGGCGGGACGGGCGTCGGCAAGAGCACGCTCATCAACGCCCTGCTGGGGCGCAATCTGCTGCCCACAGGCGCGGTAACGGCCGTCACCGGCACCATCGTCTACATCGAGCAAGCCGGCGAAGACGAGGCNGAATCGCTCGTGCTCAACTATTGGAGCAAAGAGGAATTTGCNGATCGCGTGCGTCGCCTGTGTCAGTTGGCCGAAATCGACGGCTTTGACATCACCAACAGCGGCGAGCGCGAGCAAGCCCGCAAGGACATCGAAGCGCTGCAGGAATCGCGCAAGGAGAATGCCAAGACCGAACGCGATGAATACCTCGACATCATCCTCGACTGCATCGATTCCTATGAGAACAACAAAGACCTTTACAAGGAAGGCCTGCCCGCGCCGTTCAGCCTGTCGCTGGAAAACGACGAATCCCTCAAGCACCTGCGTGAGGACGGCTTCAAGGGCAGCCAGCAGCGCCAGATCCGCCTGATCAAGTCGGCCACCTTCCGCATTCATCCCAAGCCCGGCGTACCCAACCTGCTGATGAATGGCTACCTGCGCATCGTCGACGTGCCCGGCCTGGGCGCGGGGATGCGCCTGCACGAGGCCATCACTCTGGAAGAGATGAAGCGCGAAGACGCGATGGTCGTGCTGGTGACGGATGCCGGCCGCCAGCGCGTTGACGAGATGAAATCGCTAGCTGCAGTGAACTGGATCAAGGAAAACCGCCTGTTTGGACTGAGCGGCGGCGACCTCGATGAGGCCGCGTCCAAGATCTTCCTGGCCGTCAACGGCGCTAACGTCCGCCAAGCCTTCGACCGTCTCAATTCGGGTCTGCCCGAGGCNGAGCTCGAGGTGAAGGATGTNACCCGCTACATCGCCCCCAACTACTGGGAACGGNATAGCAATCGCGGCCACAACCGCCCCTATTTTCTGGTGATGGCTCCCCCGGCGCTCTATGTCCAGGATCCCGAGCACGCGCCGCACGAATTCGCCAGCGAGACGGAGCGCATCCTGAAGGTGTTCAAGGACCAGTTAGGCAACGTCCCGACCAAGGACCCGCTGGAGCCGGAAACCAAAGAGGCACTGCTCAAGTTGAGCGAAGTGCCCTTGCTGCGCGAAAGCCTTATTCACTTCATCCAGCACGAACGCGTGCGCAGCCAGCTGCGCGAAGCCGCGACGCGCACACGCAACGCGCTGCAGGCCCTGCGCTTCTATTACGAGAAGCAACTGGCCGCGCGCGGGGTGCAGCCGCCGTTCACCACCAGCTGGGAGCAATTACAGGAGCGCCGCTACGAGAACGTCCTGGCCCGGCAGCAGAAGGAGTTGCCGCGGGCGTTCCACAACGCCTTGCTGGAGCTGAGCAGCCGGACGAACAGCGACGAGCGTTTCCGCCAGATGTTGCGGCCGACATTGAATGGCATCAAGGGCATGGTCCAGGATGCCGTGCAGCGCGAAGTGGAAATGCTGCTGGAGAATTACGGTACCGAGTATTGGGATGGCCGCGACGTCACCTACGACAACCTGATCTGGGGCACGAGCGGCATCGAAGTGCCGATCAAGCGCATCCTCTTCCAGGTCGAACTGGTCATGCAGGACGCGGTGTCGAAGTTCATGCCCGAGGCGGCCGACATCATGGCCGCCGAGCTACAGCGCACCATGGAAGCGCATGAGATCTTCTCGCGCCTGGAGCGGGCCGGCTATGGCCAGGAGTACACCTACGTCGTGCCCGGCGAAGTGGAGAACGCGGTGCCGCTGCAGGATGCCTACAAGGCGCTTATCGACCGCATCAACCGCAATTTCCGCTACACCTGCCAGCAGGCGACTATGTATGAGTTGATGCGCGCCGACCGCTCGGTCCACTCGCGCATTGACGCCGGCGAGAAAGAGCTTGCCCTGCCGACCAACGAGCGACTTCTCGACGTGGCTCTCTATGGCCCGGAGCGCGTGGCGCGCGAGATCGCCGCGTCGATGCCGCAGTTGGCCGCTTCCGGCAACAGCAACGAAGCCCCGGCCCAGGCGGCCGAAGAGACGATCGAGATCAACATCCTCGACACGCCCGCCGGCGAGCCGATGCCCGATATCGACATCAGCTTCCTGGGCGAAGGCAAGGCTGCCCCGGTCGCCGCTGACCTGGAGCCGAGCTACGCCGACCTGCTGGACAACGTGGCCGTCAAGGTCAATCGCATCTTCGCCAGCATCATCGACGACCTGTTCAGCGACGATGACCTGCTGCCGCGGTTGCGCCGCCTGTTCTGGCTCGAGGCGATCAAGACCGAGCGTGACTTCAACAATCTGTTAGTCAAGCCGATGCTGCGCCAGCACGACCGCAATCTCCACAAGCCGGAACTGCGCAAGGCTCTGGAGGTCGACATGGAGTCCGTCTCCGACCTGGAAGAGTTAATGCGGGTCTGGGATGGTCTGCACCATTTGGAGACTGAACTGGCAATCTAGAACGATTGAGGGTCGCCGGCCGCCGCCGCCGAATAGAAGATTCGAGCGGCGGCNNCGNCGGCCCGCGGTCNACCCAAGGAGCGCANGATGCACGAAACCGCCCAGAAGCAAATTCAGGCCTTCACCGGCAAGGGGCAGGTGGCCGCCTTTGCCGGCCGCTTGCTGGAGTGGCTGAACCACGATCTAAATCCCGATGGCGAGCCGCTGACTGAGTCGCGGGCGCGCGCCATGTTGCTGGCAGCCAACGTTCTGGACGAACCCACGCGCCANAGCTTCGCCCAGGCGGTGGAGTCTGAACAGGGGATGCGCTTGGCTCTTTATGGCCTATTGCGCGAGAGCGGGCTGGCCGATAACGAGGAAATCGCGGTATTGGCCGCCGCTTCGGCCGGCGTCATGCCCCAGTCGGAACAGGTCGCGCCCTCGTGGCTGGCCCTGTCTGTGGCCGCCTTCGCCTGGCGGGCCGACTTCCTGCTCGACCGCCTNGACCCGGCTTCGCCGCCCGATCCGTTCAGTCCGGCCGGCCAGGTGCTGAAGCGCGCCGCCTTTTTCGTCCGCCAGGAAGTCCAGCGGAGCGCCACGGAGCGGGACAAGTTGAGCCGCAAGCTGGCCCATGCCGAAGGCGGAGCGCCCTCGCTCAACGCACTGCAGCCGGATGGCACGATCGCGCCGCTGCCGCCCTACTACCGCATGCCGATCCCCGAGCGCTACCCGGAGTTCAATCCCGAAATCGAGGTCTCGCCGGACGAGGTTGAGCGGCCGGCCGCGCCCGCGCCCGGAGCGCCCCTCAGCATCACCGACGCGGATCTGACGCCGGGGCAGAGCGCCCCCGCAACCCAACCACCCTTGCGGATCGAGATCTCGGCCGACGAGCCACCGGCGCAGCCCTCAACGCGGCCGCCGGCCGCCTCGCGCCCGTCCCGCGTCGTCATGCCCAACGCGACGGCCACCGCCAACACCACCGCGGCGGCCCAGGCTGCCCGGCGCACGGGTCGNGGCCGCCGGGCGATGAAGTCGACCAAGCTGCATGTCATCGTCCAGGATCGACCCGACGGCGATGGCCTTTACGGGCTGCAAGTGCGGGTCAGTTCGCGCGGCATTCGCCGGTATGTGGCCGGCACGACCAACAAAGACGGCGAATTCATTTGCGAGTTGCCCGTCCAGGTCGAATCCGGACTGACCTATGACGTGGACGTGACCTGGCCGCGCGACTTTGGCGGCGAGGTCGAGCGCAAATCGATCACGCTGAACGCCGACCGGACGCANTTCACCNTGCCGTTTTACCGGACNTTGAAGGCCTGAGCGCGACGACTCCATGAGTGACGCCGATCCCCTGCGCATTACCGCGGAAGATATCGAGGCCCAGAAGGGGCTGGTTATGGCCCCGCCGGTGCTGACGATAAGCCTGGAGGAGTTGCCAGATGTTTCCACGCTTCCGGCCGCGCCGCGCAGCCACACCCTTCACGTCACGGCCGAGGACATCGCTGCTTTCGAACCGGCCGGGGAAGAAGTCGTCAGCGCGCTGGAGCAACAGGTATTCCAGCTGATCAATCAGGCGCGAGGCCAACACATTCCCCGCTGGATGGGGCGCGGCCCGCTGCAATGGCACCCGCAGTTATCCGCGGTGGCCCGCCAGCACGCCAACGACATGCTCGAACGGCGCTACGTGGCTCATGCCACGCCAGANGGAGTGACGGTTGCCAATCGGCTCGACCGCCAGCGCATCAGCTATCTGGCCTGTGGCGAGAACATCGGCGTCGTTTATGGTCCGGCCAGCCACGGCGAGCGTGGCATCCAGGAAGTGCATACCGCTTTCATGAACCAGCCTCGCCGCCTGACGAATCACCGGGCCAACATCCTGAACCCGGTGTGGACCCACGTCGGCATCGGCGTGGCCTATGCGCCGGAAGGCCAATTGATTGTGACGGAAAACTTCATCGCCACGCTGACCAAACCGGTCTGAGCGCGGGCGAACTGAGGAGAACATGACGGATACGGAAACCATTGTTATCACCGACCCGGATAGCGACCGCTATCACACTTTCGGCTACATCAGCTGGTGGCAACAGGAAGTCGTGCGTGACGCGACCGTGCTGGTCATCGGCGCCGGCGCTCTGGGCAATGAGGTCATCAAGAATCTGGCCCTGATGGGCATCGGCAACATCCTGATCGCCGACTTTGACACGATCGAGGATAGCAACCTGAGCCGATCGGTGCTCTTTCGCGCCACCGACCGTGGTCGTCGCAAGGTAGACGCCGCGGCCGAGGCGGTCAAGGCCATCAATCCCGACGTGAAGGTTAAGGCCTGGCATGGCGACATCAACTACGAGATGGGGCTGGGCGTCTTTCGTCACGTCGACGCCATCGTCGGCTGCCTCGACAACCGCGAGGCCCGCCTGTCGATCAATCGCTTCAGTTGGGCCATCGATCGCCCCTGGGTGGACGGCGCCATTCAGGAGTTGATGGGCATCGTGCGTGTCTTTCGCCCCGGCGAGGGCGCTTGCTACGAGTGCACACTGACCGATATGGATTACCAGATCATCAACCTGCGCTACTCCTGTCCGCTCCTGGCGCGCCAGGATATCCTGATGGGCAAGGTGCCGACCACGCCCACCAGCGCCTCGATCGTGGCCGCATTCCAGACCCAGGAAGCTTTGAAGCTGCTGCACGATATGGAAGTCCAGCCCGGCAAGGCGCTGATGATCAACGGCCTGACCAATGACATCTACATGACAGAATACCCGATCAAGGAGTATTGCATGAGCCACTCCCGCCNGGAGCCGATCGTTGAGCTGCCCGAAACCACGGCCGCCGGCACGACGTTGGCTGGGATGCTGGCAACCGCCCGCGAGCGCCTGGGCGAGGAGGCCGTCCTTGAATTTGACAGCGAGTTGGTCGTTTCGATGACTTGCGGCTCGTGCGGCAACGAAGAACCTATCTTCAAGCGCATGGCCCGTCTATATGAGGACGCCGCGATTTGTCCCAATTGCGGGGCCAAGCGCGAGATGAACATGACCCATCGGATTACCGGCGAGGAGGATTTCCTCGATCGGACCTTCGCCGAAGTGGATGTGCCCCCGCTGGGCATCATCCGCGCCCGCAACGGCAGCGAGCGGGTCTACTTTGAGTTGACAGGAGATAAGGAAACTTTTCTACAGTTTGCCTAGACTCTGGACAAGCGGCGGCACGCCTCGGGAAAAACGAGCGCCGGTTGCAACCGCGACAACGATTTTGCGTAATGTGTTACGAATATATTGATGGAGGCTTTTGATAAAATGGCGAGCACAAAGGTAATCATTTACGATCCCACCGGGTCCAAGAAGACCCCGGTCGAGTTGCCGGATGACGTTCCCATGCGCCGGTTNATNCCCGCTCTGGTGAGCAAGATGGGNCTGCCGACGACGCAAGGTGCGAATCCGATCACTTACCGGNTGGATCACCGNTCNTCNGGTAAGCGGCTCGGCGACGAGGAATCGTTGCGGGATGCCGGCGTGAAGGAAGACGACATCCTCAGCCTGTTCCCCGAAGTTACGGCCGGCTGACNTCTGGAGCGCCATTCGGAGCCGTGGGNCATGAAATCAGCCCCGGTTACAGCGCCTTCATCCGACCTGACCGACGCGAACGAGCGTTGATTCCGTAGATGATCGTGCCCTTCCCGGAGGTTCGGCGGTTGCCGGTAAGCACCAGACCGGCCGGACAACGTGAGGGGCACTTGATTATTGCAACACGTAGGAGCAACCATGTCTTTTGACATTCGTGAAACCCGATTGCGCAACGACTACCAGCGCGTGCGCGATCTGGCGAATCGGAGCGACTTTATCCACATNATCAAGACTGAGGGCGATCCGCCCGAGAAGTACCTGATCCGCTTCACCTGCAAGGGGGTCGAGGGTATATCGGGGTCGAACCAGCCGATCTTGCGCGAGCAGCACGATGTCACCATCTACCTGCATGCGGAATATCCGTTGAAACAACCTCAACTCAAGTGGATGTCGCCCATATTTCACCCAAATATCCATGTAACCGGCGCGGTGTGCATCGGCGCGTGGTGGCCAGCGAAAACGCTTGACGAACTCTTGCTGACCCTGGGCGAGATGATTCAGTACAAGAATTACGAGCCGCGCGATCCCATGAACTCCAAGGCGGCCGCCTGGGCCATACAGCGCAAGTCGCTCTTCCCCATCGACCGCCGCGAACTCAAGGGGCAATCCGTGGCCGACCTGATCGTGATCCGCGATGAGGAGCCCGATGACCTCGGTATCAAACTCGGCTAAATACGAAGGTCCACCCGTCGCGGCCGCCGAGGCGGAACAGAGCGACGCGGTCAAGGCAGAGGCGCCAACCGCCCACCGCGAGGCGATTGCGGCGTTGCCTTTTCGCCAATTACCCGCCCCTCCCGGCGAGTGGCTCCACCATGGCGAAGTGCCGGGGGATGGGCAGCCGCTAGTGCTCATGCACCAAACGGCCATTCTACAGGTTGTCGCCCACAGCCGCAGCAANACCAATTGCGAGCTGGGCGGGGCGCTGTTGGGCCATGCCTACCGGCACAAGACGGGCATTGTGGTCGAAGTGAAGGCCGCCTTGCCGGCGACAAGCGCCGACCATGGGCCGGTTCACTTCACCTTTTCGGCTGATTCCTGGTCAAAGCTGCACGACGACCGCGCCGCTCACTATAGCAACCTGGATATTATCGGCTGGTTTCATACCCACCCCGACCTGGGCGTTTTCTATTCCAGCGACGACGTGGTCGTGCATTCGGCCGCTTTCACCCTGCCCTGGCACGTCGGCCTGGTGGTCGACCCCGTGCGCGAGGAAGCGTCCTTTTTCGGTTGGGTGGCGGGCCAACTCGCGCCGTTGAGCGGCTTCTATGAGNTGCCGGAGCGCCGGCCGGANACGCAATCCCCCTGGCGCTACGCGCGCACGGCCGTGTGGGACCATTCCTATGAGATGCAAACGCCGGGCGACGAGGCCAGCCGAGTGGTCCTGGCTCGCAGCAGCCGCCCNCGGTTTTCCGCCCGCGAGTTAGGCCTGGCCGCCTCGGCCGGTGCGCTTTTGCTATCTTTTTTTTTAATCGTCGGCGGCGTTCTACCGCTTCAGAGGCGGGTCAACCTGCTGGAGACGACAGTTCTTAACCTGGCCCAGGTGTCGTTGGCCGACAGCAACAGTCTCGCCTGCCCCGACCCGCGCCTGCGTGTTTTGACCCCGCTCAATAGTCAGAGCTATATGGCCGGCGACCCCGTGCAAGTCATCGGCACGGCCGAGTATCCTGGCGCGCGCCGCTATCAACTCGAGTACCGTCCCGCGGGCAACAACGAGTGGCAACTCATCGACCGGCCGCGGAGCGACACGCGCCTCGGCACGCTCGGCGAGTGGGAGACAACCGGCCTGGCGGCCGGCAGTTACGAGTTGCGCCTGTCGCCGGTGGACATGAATAACATTCGTCTGACCAACAGCAGCCCGTGCGTGGTCGCCGTCAATCTCCTAGCGGGCAGCGCCGACCAGCCTTAACCAACATGACAGATAATAGTACCGTTACTTACGTCGCTCAAATCACGTTGAGCCTGCCCGACCGTCCGGACAAGGCGACGGCGATTGTCACCCTTGCGCCGGCGGACAAGATAACNCTGGGTGGGGCAGTCAAGCCGCTCTCNGAGTGCACCCTGGCCGAATTGAGCGCCTATGGAGACGCGCTGGAAGCTGAGGTGTGGGATGCCTATGAGGCCATATCTCTCCTGTCGCTACGCGAAGAGGCTCAAATCGATATTCAGGTTGTAGCGCTGGATGCTCAGGGTCAGGCTGTGGANGAGATTGAGGATTGGCTGCAACAGGCTATCCTGCTTTCAGATCAAGTCGAGGGCCGTTCGGAAATAGCGGCCGGCGACGCGACGGACACAACCCAAGGGAACGACTCTGAACCGGCCGCTGAGCCCGAAGCGGCAGACGAAAAACCCGCGGNGCCGGAACCAGTCGCCCACCAACCAACGCCCGATAAGGCGGCCGCCCAACAACCCGCAGCGCCTTTGACCACTTCAGACCCCGTTCCGGTCGCCGTGGGCAAACCAACACCCCCGACCATTATTCCCAGCCAGGCCCGCGTGCGCGTGGCCGGCGGGCGGCTGCCTCTGGCCGCGTCCGGCGGCGCGGCCGTCGACGTTTTGCTGGATGAAGCGCCACTGCGCGCCATGCAGGCCCACGCCCTAAGCAGCCTCGACCGCGAGGTCGCCGGCGTCATGGTCGGCCGCCAGCCGGAGAAACAGCCGGACGGCCGCTATGTGGTTCACGTCATCGACAGCATCGTCGCCAAATACACCGTCATGCAAGGCGCGAGCGTCACCTACACCCCCGAGAGCTGGCGCTACATGACCGACACCCTCTGGGAGCGCTACCCGGACGAGAGCGCCGTGATCGTGGGTTGGTATCACACNCACCCCGGCTTCGGTATCTTCCTGTCGGGCATGGATTTGTTCATTCACCAGAACTTTTTCACCCAGATCTGGCACATCGCCTACGTGCTTGACCCGAGGGCGCGGACGAGCGGCTTCTTCTGCTGGAACCGCCAACGCACCAAAGTCAATCGCTATGATTTCATTTGGCCGGACTGGGCGGCCAGTTCATGGTAAGCGGCTTAGAGANNGGCCGCCTTGAACTGTGGGTCATAAAATGATGTATAATCAGAACCAAGAGGCGCGAACCGGAATTCACTCGACAGCGTCGGGTGTTGGCGGCCAAAACGGCCGGGTTTCCGCTTCCGAGTACCGGTCAATGGACGAACAAGAGCTCCCTCCNATCCGCATTACGGACACCGACATCGCCGAGGCAAACCAGCTCAGCCTGTCCTGCCCCATCTGCGGCAGCGCGGTCGAGGACCACGTCGATGGCGCGGCACTGGTGCCGGTTATTTGCGATCAGTGCGGCACGCTCTATCACCGCGCCTGCTGGGAGCAGAGCGGCGGGAAATGCGCCGTGCTCGGCTGCGGCAGCACGAAATTCCACGTCCACGGNATGGACACCCGGCCGGTGCTCAAGGTCAAGTACACCGATCTGGCTCCCCACTCTGCTAATGGCCGGCCGACCCCCAGCGCCCAGACCCGCCGCCTGAAGGAAGAGCAACGCCGCCAGGTGCGCAACATGACGCTCTTCGAGCGCTTCTGGCGCTGGCTGCTCAACCAGATCAAGATCAACCCCTGAGACTTGGGCCGGCGGACAACCGCCCGGCCGCCAATCCCATGATCCGCGCCCACCACATCGGCGATTCTTCCACCTTCCTGGGCCAGACCTGCGCCTTGTGCAAGCAGGAATTCGTCGCTGGCGACGATATCATCATCTGCCCGGAGGACGGCAGCCGCCATCACGTTCGCTGCTGGCAAGCCAACGGCAACAAATGCACGGCCTATGGCTGCCGGGGCGAGGGCGCGATCGGGTCGCCGGCCATCCTACGGCCNCGCACCCGTCCCGAGCCGCGCTCTCGCCGCCCGCGTGTGATCAACCAGGAAACCGAGGCGACCCGCCCCACATCCGGGTCGGCTCGCCCAATCCCCAACGCGCCCGGCTCNAAGGTGCGCACATTGCCCGCGGGCAGCGTCGGCTGCGCCCGCAGCTGCCTGTTGCTGGCTATCGCCCTGGCCATCGTGCTCTTCGCACTGGGCTGCTTTGGCCTGTGGGCCATCGCCGATTACTTCGTGATGCAGGTGCTCGACATCCCCTACCGGCTGCCGCTTTCTGAGGGAGTGATTCTCATCCTCCCGATGCTCCTTCCCTGACAAAAAGGCAGACACGCGCCGCGTGATCGCCTGCCAGTTTGCCTTTTTTCGCGCAGTTTGTTAAGTTGCCATCCAGGCTTGGCCACTACCCTCCGCGCATCGAGCCATGCCCGGCCGCCTATCAAATCAACTGGATGGAGTCACAACTATGCCCACGAATTACGAGAAACTGATCGAGCGCGTCAATGAATTGGACGACCTGAACAAAGCCGCCGCGCTCATGTCCTGGGACCGCGAGGTCAATATGCCCCGCGCCGGCGCGGCCGAGCGCATCGCCCAGATGACGACCCTGAGCAGTCTCATCCATCGCCTGGCCACGTCGGACGAGATGGGAGAGCTGATCGAGGGCGCCGCGGCCGAACTGGGCGGCGCCGCCTACGACAGCAACGAGGCCAGCCTCATCCGCTTGCTGCGCCGCAACTATGCCGACGCCCGCAAGCTGCCGGCCGAGTACGTNGCCCGGTCGGCGGCCATCAGCGGCCAGGCNCGCGAGGCGTGGGTTCGCGCCCGCGCNGAGGACAACTTCGCCCACTTCCAGCCGCTGCTGGAGCAGATAGTCGAGCTCTGCCAGGAGATGGCCGAGTATTATGGCTATGAGGACGAGAAGTACGACGCNCTGCTCGACAAATACGAAACGAACATGAAGACGGCCGAAGTGCGCGCCATTTTCGACGCCGTCAAGGCCGATCTGGTGCCTTTGCGTGAGGCCGTCGATAGCAGCCCGGTCAAGCTGGATGACAGCATCGTCCACCANCNNTACGACATCGAGAAACAGAAAGCGTTCGCCCGTTACATNGCCGGCGAGCTCGGCTACGACCTGGACCGCGGNCACATCGGCACGGTNATCCACCCGTTTGCCACCAGCTTCAGCCGCAACGACGCTCGCATCACCACGCGCTGGTACCCGGATTTCCTCAATCCCTCTCTTTTCGGCACGCTTCACGAGTGCGGNCACGCGATGTATGAGCAGGGCACGCACGCCGACCTGGCGCGAACGCCACTGGCCCGCGGCACCTCTTTGGGCATTCACGAGTCGCAATCTCGGATGATGGAGAACATCGTTGGCCGCAGCCGGGGCTTCTGGCAGGCCCATTTCCCCACGTTGCAGAGCTATTTCCCCGAGGCGCTGGGCAACAACACAGCCGAAGATTTCTACCGGGCAATCAACAAGACGCAGCCGTCGTATATTCGCGTCGAAGCCGACGAATTAACCTACAACTTCCACATCATCCTGCGCTTCGAACTGGAGCAAGCCATGCTCAACGGCGANCTGGCTGTGCGCGACCTGCCGGTTGCCTGGAATGACAAGATGCAGGAGTTGCTGGGCATCACCCCACCGTCGGACAAGGAAGGCTGCTTGCAGGACGTCCACTGGTCGCGCCCCGGGTTCGGCTACTTCCCTACCTACGCCCTGGGAAATCTCTATGGCGCGCAATTCTTCGAGACGGCCGTCGTGCAAAACCCGGCCATCGCCGAGGAGTTGGCCCAAGGGAAGACGAACGCCTTGCTGGCGTGGCTGCGCGAAAACATACACCAGCACGGGAAGAAGTTCACTCCCGGCGAACTGGTTCAGCGCGTCACTAGCCAGCCGCTCAGCCACGAGGCGTTCATGCGCTACGCCCGCGCCAAGTTCGGCGATTTATACGAATTGAATTAACTGAAATGGGACAATGAGAAAGAGGGGCGGGTATCCTGATGGGTTCCCGCCCCTCATGTTTTTAAAACATGAACCCGCCGCGCAGCCGGATCACCCCAAAGATGACCAGCAGGACGGACAGAATGACCATGAGCAGTTGATTGCGATATTTAAGCGTTGAATTGGTAGATTTGCGCCACACAGCCGTCATGTGCGCCGCCAGCGCNGCCAGGATCATCGTCGTCGCATGCTCCAGTCGCGGGCCGGTGAATCCGCCGCCGAAGAAAAGGATGATCAACCCCATTAGCACGTTGATATCGAGCAGGATCGTATAGACCATCAGCAAAGTACGATCCAGCGAAGCGTACTCGCGCTTGCCCAACCAGCCGATCAAAAACTTGATGATAACGACAACGGCCGCCAGCACAACCAGCCATCGAAATTCGCCGTGAATCGTTATTAGCGTACCCATTACCTGATTACTCCTTTTTTACTATCGAGGGGCGGCAATTTCGCCGCCCGCTCCTTATTCTTCTTCTCTGCTGTCTTCTTCTGGCTCCCCGGCGTTCTTGCCCGCCGAGGGAAACTCCACTCGGGCGCGGGCAACCGCCAGACGATCGATATCCAGAACAGTCAAGCGAATATTATCGCGAAATGTGACGATGTCACCATTGATCGGCGGCCGTCCCAACAAGGCGACGATTAGCCCGCCGACGGTTTCCACGTTGGGCAGGTCATCCTCATCGCCCAGATCAACATCATCTGACAGGTAGTCGAGCAGATAGTCCCCCGACACTTCCAGCACGCCCGGGCCGATCTTGTCATACGGTTCGCGCTCGATATCGAACTCGTCGCGCACCTCGCCAACAACCTCTTCGACGAGGTCTTCCAGCGTCACGACGCCGGCAAAGCCGCCGAACTCGTCGCGGACGATGGCCATNTGGAGCTTCTCCCGCTTGAAGGCCGCCAGCAAGCGGTCGACGCGGAAATCTTCCGGCACGTCGGGCGCGGNGCGCAGGATGAGCCGCAGGTCAAACGGCCCTTCCGGCCCCAACGTCAGCCGGATCAAGTCTTTCAAATGCAAGATACCGATGATGTGGTCCATATCGCCGTCGTAGACCGGGAAGCGGCTATGGCGGCTTTCGGTGACCGTGCGAATGAGGTCTCGCTCGCGGCAGTGGACGGGGAGCGCCTGAACCTTGCGGCGTGGGGTCATCACCTGCCCGACAGTGCGCTCGCTGAAGTCGAATATGTTGCGGATGATCTCCTGCTCGTCGTCCTCGATGAGGCCGCCTTCCACGCTCTCGGCGACGATCAGTTCCAACTNTTCGGCGGCCATCATCCGCGGTTGGCCTTGGGCCGACGTGATGGCGAAGGCCTGGAGCAGCCACCCGCCAATGCCGTTGAGAATGCGAACCGGCAGACTGAGGAGCCGGCTAGCTAGGCGCATGATGCGGTCGAGCGCCAGAACTGTGGCCGATGGATTGGCTATCGCCAGGGCTTTCGGCACCATCTCGCCGACAACCACATGCAGATAAGCCAGCACCAGGATGGCTATCAGATATCCAGCCCANGTGGCCGTGTTCTGCGCCCAGCCCAGCCCGGCCAGGTGCGGCGCGGCATAACGCGCAATGACCGGNACCCCATACATNGCCAGGCTGAGCGATGCCAGGGTGGCCACCAGTTGAGCGGTGGCTACATAGCGATCCAGCCGCGGTTGGGTTTCCAGCATCCGCACGACGTTGGCCGCGACCTGGTTGCCCTCGTCGGCCAGTTGTTCCATCTCCGTGTCGCGTACGCCGGCAATGGCAAATTCCGCGGCCACAAAGATGGCATTGATCAGCACCAGCAGCAGGATTACGATAGAGGGAGCGATGAGTCCGGTCAGGGACGGCAAAGACTCCATCGCGGAAGCGGTTGCGAAGACCAACCCGAAACCCGGCAGTGCCAAGCCGAAGAGGATGTACCTACTCATGATCGGCAATATCCCACTCGGTGAAACGCGAGTCCTCGTCGCTGGGCGGTAGCAGCAACGACACCTCGCCCACGCCCAGATCTTCCATCACCTCGACACGCACCATGATTTCATCAATCCAGGCCTCATCCCCCACGACCGGCGGCCGGCCCAGCAGGCTGAAGACGAGGCCGCTCAACGTATCGGCTGTCGCTTCGGGCAGGTCTAGATCGAGATATTCATTGACGTCCGAGATCAGCAAGTCGCCCCGCAGATAAATGCGCCCCTCCTTGTCGCGGGCGATCACCGCCGCCTCGTCGTCGAACTCGTCCTGTAATTCGCCGAAAATCTCTTCTATTAAATCTTCCAGGGTCAGCAGTCCGGCGGTGCCACCGAACTCATCGAACACAATCGCCAGGTAGCGATTCTGCAGATCCAACTGGTCCCAAACATCGTTTATGGATAGTGTCTCCGGCACGTAGACGACGTTGCGAATGACCTCCCGCACGTCCGTCTTGCCCTCGTTGTAGAGGCGAAAGACGTCCTTTACGTGGACAAAGCCCACGATGTCGTCGATCGACTCGCGATGAATGGGAATGCGCGAATAGCCGGCGTCGATCGCCATCTGCATGAGTTCCAGGGGCGTGATGTCCTCAGGCGCGCTGGCGATCCGAGTGCGATGAACCATCACCTGTCGCGCGGTCAGGTC
>JAACJX010000424.1 GCA_014237545.1 Ardenticatenia bacterium
ACGCTGACCGGGGTGCTGGCTGTCGTTCTGGGCGGCTATGTGGCCGGCACGGGGGCATGGGACAAGATCGCTCTGGCCGCGCTGGCGACCCTGTTCGTCTCCGCGGCCGCCAACTCCTGGAATGACTACCGCGACATCGACATCGACCGTATCAATCAGCCCCAGCGCCCACTCCCTTCCGGAATGGTCAGCCCGCGGGCGGCGCTCACCTTCTCCCTCGTTCTGGCGGCGCTGTCCATCGCGCTGTCGGCCCTAATCAGCCCCCTCGCCCTGGCCATCGCCATCGCTTCGAACATTCTACTTTATGTCTACTCGGTCTGGCTGAAAAGCACCGTTCTGCTGGGCAACGCCACCGTGGCGCTTATCTCGGCGCTCAGCCCGGTGTTCGGCGGCGTGGCGGCCGGCAATCCCGGGCCGTCGCTGTGGCTGGGGGCGATCATTTTCGTCGCCATCCTGGGGCGCGAGGTACTCAAGACACTGGCCGACTATGAGGGGGATAAGGCCCACGAGGTGAAGACCATCTCGACTGCCGTCGGCCCGCGCGCGGCGCGCACGCTATTCTTCTGCCTGCTAGGCGCGACGGCGATCATCATGCTGGCCCCTTATCTGCTCGGCCACTTCAAGCCCATCTATGCCTACATCGTCGCCCTGGGCGTGTTCCCGGTGGCGCTCTACGTCATCATCCGCGTGACCCGCGAGCGCACCGGGCCGCAACTTGAACGATTGAGCCAGCTGCTTAAATATGACTTTCTNATCTGGTTNGTCGCNGTGCTCCTCGGCGCGACGGTTTAGAAGAATCCACAGATTTCANAGATTACCCCNNTTGAAGAGACACTGGTTTCATCGGGNCATTTGTTCAACNCAGATTTTTTATCTGTTCGCGGATCGAAGCACATACCTGTTTAATCTGGGGAAGTTGTGGTTTACTTCCTGATGAGACAATAAACCTATGACTTANTANGCCCAGACCATGCCGGGGGTTGAAGAGATCGCCTGGCTTGAAATTCGNAAAAAGCTCGAAGGCNCGCACTTCCAGCGNTACCTGTTNGCCAAGGAGCAGAACGGNATCGTCGTCTTCGACTATCCCGGCGCGGCGGCCGACCTGTTGAAGCTGCGCACGACCGAGGACATCTTCATGCAGATCGCCTACCACGACGATCTGACTCGCCTCAAGCGCGACCTNCGCGGCATCCATGACCTCATTGCCAACTCGGAACCCTTCGGCCGCGCCGTCAACGACTATCTGCGCATCCGCCGCTTCAGCGCCCCACCCACCTACCGGGTCATCAGCCGCCAGTACGGCAAGTTCGAGTACTCGCGCAAGGANCTGACNAACACGGTCTGGCGTTCNCTGAANCAGCGCTACCCGCGCTGGACGCCGGTGGCCGACGACGCNCAGGTGGAGTTNTGGGCCAACGANCTCGGCTCGACGTTCCTGCTGGGNGCGCGGCTCAGNGACNGNACAATGCGCCACCGCTTCGAACGCAAGGTGGAGCTGCCGGCNGCGCTGCGGCCGTCGGTCGCCGCGGCCATGGTCTTCCTGACCAACCCGGAGCCNGNCGANGTNTTCCTNGACCCGATGGCCGGCAGCGGCACGATCCTCTACGANCGGACACACGCCGGCAAGTTCGCNCAGCTCCTCGGNGGCGATATCGNCCAGGAGCGGGTCGACGCNGCGCGCAAGAACGTGCGCGGCACGCGCAAGAAGCCCGGCCCCAACGACCGCCTGCCCGACATTCGCCAGTGGGACGCCCGCCAGTTGCCGCTGGAAGACGCCTCGGTCGACAAGGTGGCCACCAACCTGCCCTTCGGCAAGCAGTTGCGCGGCGCGCAGACGCCGGCCAAGCTCTACCCGCCGGTGCTGGCCGAGTTGCAGCGCGTGGTGCGCCCCGGCGGCCGGATCGTACTGCTGACCAGCGAGTATGACCTGATCAAGGAAGAGATCCGCAAGCTGCCGCGCCTGACGATCACGACCGGCTATTCGGTGGCCGTGCTGGGGGTGTGGGGGCGGATCTACATTATCGACGTCAGCTAATCGTCCAATGGGCCGGATCGAAGCGGAATCGCCCAACCCCATCCAACGGGCTGTGCGCCGGCTGATCGCCCTGCGGCCGTCGGCCTGGCTGCTGTCCCGCACGATTCACCCTATCGACAGCACCGTCTTCCGCGCCAGCCGCGGCCGGATCACCGCCAGCAGCGTCTTCACCGGCCTGCCCATTCTCTCGGTGACGACTATCGGGGCCAGGAGCGGGCAGCCGCGCGCCGTTACGCTGGTCGGCATCCCCGACGGCGAGCGGATCATCCTCGTCGCGTCGAATTGGGGACAGCAAAAGAACCCGGCCTGGTATCACAATGTCAAGGCCAATCCTGAAGTGAGGGTAGCGCACGATGGCCGGGGAGATGTTCCAGCGGAACGCCTGTACGTGGCGCGGGAACTGGCTGGCGCGGAGCGCGAAGCGGCCTGGGGACGGGCGGTCGCGTTATACCCGGGCTATCGGGGATACGCGGCCAGGGCCGGTAGGGATATCCCCATTATCTCCCTGGAGCCGGCAACGGCGGCGGCAGCCGACCTAAATCGACGGCAAGAAAACAGGCTATGAATTGGGAACTATTAATCGAAATCGGCGGCTGGATCGGCACGGCCGCGCTGCTGCTGGCCTATGGCCTCGTCTCCACGCGCCGGCTGGCCGGGGACAGCGTGCCCTACCAGGCGCTCAACCTCGTCGGCGGGACGCTGGTGCTGGTCAATTCCTACTACCACGGGGCGATGCCGTCGGTGGCGGTCAACGTCTTCTGGGTGGCGATTGGGCTTTTTGCATTGAGCCGCGTCTTTCTGGGGAGAGGCCCGTCGAAGGATTGAAGTGGGTAAGGGCAAGAAGCGGCTTCTGGAGGAGACGTTGCTGGCCGGCCGCTCTTGCCCTTCACATAGCCCCCAACTGGCTAGAGTTCTGACCCGCCTTCCGGAGGGCGGGTCAATAGCTGGGATAAGGTTAGGCACCTATAGTATTCTTCTCATGTGTATGACGTGTTTGGGTTGTCCATGACCTAACCCGTCTCTCNCTGCGACCAGGACCNCNGCCCGCTTACNCGGACAACTGATCCNCTTTCTTCTGATCCGGCATAANCGTCGGNAGCTGGCCTNTGCCTGAGCCAATCTTCACCAGCTTGGCTAGCCAAGCCCCGAGGAAGAACCGCCGCCGCGGCCGGCGGAAGTCGGCNAGTTGCATGTACGCGTCNCCCGCCGCCTTCGCTTCCGCCTTTCTGCGGCTCACTTCATTCTGACCATCAAATGCTTGCATCGCGTACCTCCGTTCNACNGTGCTCTAACTTTGTTGTNTGTCGCGACACCTATAACGTATCATGCTNGAAGNCCATTGAAATCCCGACAANCCGCCTTCATATCCCGTTTCACCCCTCGTTGGCGCNTGNCGGAACGAAAGCACGGCCGGGGTCANACCAATCCCCCGGCCGTGGCNCTAANTGTTTACCNCATCGCGGATTCATTTACCGGCCGCGACCCCGGTAGAGCNGGNTGTTATTATCCCGTTCGNTTCCNTCAACCGGCTGAGNCGNTTGGNACTCAGCGGCTGCGTTCCAGTATCGCTCGGTATAAAACGAATACTCTTTGTNGACCGNGGCCGCGCCGCCCTGGCCACGCGTGGCCTCGTATTCACGGGCCTGGAGCCAGCCCGGTTCCGTGAGGTACCGGTTCGACTGGGCTTCGGCCGCCTCCCGCGCCATAACCGACTCATAGGCGCGGGCCTGTTCCGCGTTGGGCGCCGTCGTGAACCGATCGAGGTCGGCATTGAACTGGGGAGCGCCGCGCGTCATCAGGCCGTTCTTCTCGTAGAACCGGGCCATCTCGCGCCAGCGCATAGCCGACAGTTCGGCCGCCGCTTCGTAATCAAAGCTGTCGCCGGGCAATTCCACCAGCCAGGCGGGGTCTCTGGCGTAAGAAGGGCCCTCGAGCGCGCTCGACGATGCGGCCGGAACGTTTGTCTCAGACTCCTGGCTGCGGCCGTTACCGGTCACGATAAGGACTGCCACGAGTATGATGGGCAGTAACGCTAATACCACGGCGATAACCAGATCTTTCTCAATGCGGGGCATCGCCTTCGACTTCTGAAAGTCCACCGAT
>JAACJX010000137.1 GCA_014237545.1 Ardenticatenia bacterium
ACCCGCGCCCGCGAGCGCGTCTATCTGATGCATCAGGGACGTTTGCCGGAGCAACTGGGCTCCTGGGCCGGCTACCTCAAAGAGGCGTGGAGCAGACCTGTCCCGGCCGCTTGAACCTACCCGGCTGGTTGAGCAAAAGATTTGAAAATTAAGAAGAGCTCCCTCTTCTTGATTCCTGTTGCCCGTCGCTCCTCATCCCCAGGCCGCAATTCATAATACGCCAATTGGCGCATGAATCCCGGTCGCCACTATGCTATCGTATTGGTACTTCAAACCCGGCGCAGGCCCCGCTCCACAATGTGCCCTCATCACCCTTGCGGATTAACAGCCGGAAGCGAAGCAAAATCCAGTGGATGGGGAGATAGCACCCATGAATAATAATCTGGTGAATGAGAAGGGCGTGGTCAACTTCCCCGACCCGCCGTTTGCGCGTATCCTGTTCAGCACGACCCGGTTTGCGTGGTTGTGGTTTATCATCCGGATGTATCTGGGTTATAAGTGGATCACCTCGGGCTGGGGCAAGGTGACCAANCCGGCCTGGATGCAGGGCGGCGAGGCGCTGCGCGGCTTCTGGGAAGGGGCAGTAGCCATCCCCGACACGGGCCGGCCGGCCATCGCCTTCGATTGGTATCGCAGCTTCCTGCAATTTTTACTCAATACCGATTCCTATTCGTGGTTCGCCCCGATGGTTGCTGTTGGCGAAGTGGTCGTCGGCATCCTGCTGCTGCTGGGCGCGTTCACTGGAATCGCCGCCATCCTCGGTGGGTTCATGAACTTCAACTTCATGTTGGCCGGTTCGGCCAGTGTCAACCCCGTCTTTTTCTTGCTCCAGGTGATCCTGATCCTCGCCTGGAAGGTCGCCGGCTGGTACGGGCTGGACCGTTGGCTCCTGCCGCGAGTGGGAACGCCCTGGTATCGCGGTAGCGGCGTCCAGGAGCAGAGCGTCTCAAGACCCGTTGCCGATTCAAGGGCTGCGGGCGATTAAGAACGCGGCCGAATCTGTGACGTAATTGATTTGAAAAGCGCGAGGCGGTGGGGAGCTGCCTCGCGCTTTTTTTGCGCGAGCTGACAGGTTGCGCCNCGGGGTGGCCGGATAAGAATCCGGCGCCACGTCCTTGACTGGCCTGCAGAAAGGGCTAGAAATGGGGCCACCTGATGCCATGATCGACGACGCGCAATTTGAACGAATCACCNGGTCGCTATCCTTCCTGCGGGAGGCCGATACGGCGGCGCGGCGTGACTTCATGGCCGCCGCCTTCCTGGCCCGCATCCCGGCCGGGCGCGACGTGTTCATCGAGGGCGATCAGGTCGATAGCATCGCCCTGCTCCTGTCCGGTGTGGTGCGCGTCTACAAGATCGGCGAGACCGGCCGCGAGATCACCCTCTACCGCTTCGGCAATGGCGAGTCGTGCATCCTGACGGCTAACGTCATCCTCAGCCGCCAGACGTTCCCGGCCATCGCCACCGTTGAGCAGGACGCCGAGGCGGTGCTGGTGCCGGCCGCAGCCTTCCGTGACTGGGTGAACCGTCACGAACTATGGCGCGAATTCACCTTTCGCCTGCTTTCCCAGCGGCTAGCCAGCGTCATCGCCACGGTGGAGGAAGTCGCCTTCCGGCGCATGGACACGCGGCTGGCGGCATTCCTGCTGGCGCGGAGCCGTGGCAGCGATCCCATCCGTATCACNCACCAGCAGATCGCNGCCGAACTGGGCAGCTCGCGNGAGGTNATCAGCCGNCTNNTGGAGAACCTGGAGGCNGANGGGCTGATCCGCCGCGCGCGGGGGGTGATTGAGGTGGGCGACCGAAAAGGCCTGGAATTGCTGGCGGCCGCGTGACCCACGGCGCATCTTTCCGCCGGTCGCTCGACCGGAAAGCGCTGGAATTCCTCGCCGCTGTGTGACTTTGTCACCGACACGGCCGCNCGTATCCCTTACACTACGGACAAGTTAANCAATNGACCGTCTAGTAAGGAGATATCGAGATGAATCCATTCGTGAAGTTTCTGGTTTCGCCGGCGGGCCGGGTCCTGCGTATCGTAGCCGGCATCGNGCTCATCGCCTGGGGGATCTGGGGCCTGACCGGGGCCACCGGTATCCTCGTCGCCCTCGTCGGCGCGGTGCCACTGCTGGCCGGCATCTTCGACTTCTGCGTCTTCGCGCCGCTGTTCGGCGGCTATCTGAGCGGGCCGAAGAACCGGGCGGCGGTGGGGAAGCAATAGGGCAGTAGGGCAGTGGGTTAGAAGGTCAGTACGCAGTAAACAGTAAACAGCAGACAGTATCCAGACATACAGAAACCGGGTTTTCCCGAGCGAACCCCTGTTCGCCGAACTCCCGTTCACCAAAACCCGGTTCCCCGAGCAACAAAAAAAGCCCGCCCCCCATCATTGGGAGCGGGCCTCTTTCGTCTCTCGTATTTCGTATCTCGTATCTGGGGCAGACACGCAGGTCTGCCCCTACCAATGCGCTACGGCGAAACGAAATTGATCACCCCATTGGCCACATCCGGCAGCGTGTAGGTGATCTGGCCGTTGGTGATGAACGTCCCCGGCGCGACCGACCACTGGAAGCCGGTGGCCGCCGCGAGGGCCGCCAGNTAGGCCGCTTCCTGGTCCATGATGCTCTGCTCGCAGGCCATCATCGTGCTGGCGAACGGGCCCAGGGCGAACGCGCCTTCGGCCGTGTTCATCGGCCCGCTGTAGCTGTTGCAGCCCGAATTGCCACTGACCGTGCCCCCCGCCTCGTCGAACACGGCGGTGATCTCCGTGCCGTCGATGACCGTCCGCTCGGCCCNCGCCGGGCCGAAGGACACCACGCGGAACGGCAGATTGGAGACGGACACGACGTCGCCGCCGCTGCCGGACTCGGGCGCGGGAGCGACGATGTTGGTCGCGAACCGCATGGTGCCGGCGTCGGCGGCCTGGTCGATGAACAGCTCGCCGCCCTGGAAGAAGAAGACGGCCGCGTTGCTCAGCTGCCGCACGAACGAGTCGGCCTGGGAGTCAGGTGGGCAGGCGGCGGCCGTGCTGATGCCGGGCGTGATGGTGATGCGCTGGCCGTCGGTCGTGTAGGTGGCCGTCACGCGGTTGCAGTCCGCGCCGATGGCCGCCGTGCCGTCGGCCAGGAACTCGACCGTGTAGCGCGTCGGGTCGGCCACGCCGATCTGCTCGACGGGCGTCGTCGTGCCAACCCACTGCCACACCGGGCCGACCAGCGAATTGACCGGCGCGGGCGTGGGCACGACCGGCAGGTCGTCGGCGTTCTCCGCGTCCAC
>JAACJX010000138.1 GCA_014237545.1 Ardenticatenia bacterium
CGCCGGGTCAGCCGCCGCGGCCACATAGGCGGCCGCGATCTCCGGCGGCAGGTCGGTCGGGATGGCCTCGCCTGGGTTGCAGGTCGCCGTCAACTGGGACTCGCCCGGCAGGCAGCCCCGGCCCCAGCGGGCGATCAGATCAGCGTCGTCGGCGCTGTTGGTGGCGTAGAGCACGGCCGCCCGGACGCGCGGGTCGACCGCCAGCACCTTGGTCGTGATGCCGCCGCCCATCGAGTGGCCCCACATGCCCACCCGCGACGGGTCGGCCTGGGGAATGGTCGCCAGCGAGCCGAGCAGGTTGAGCACGTCGGCCACCAGCCCGGTGTGGAACAGGCTCGGTCCCCAGTCGGAGCCGCCCCACGTGCGGTAATCGGGCGCGATGGTCAGATAGCCGCGCTCGTTCAGGTATTCGGCGGCCATCCACGTGCCCGAGCCAGACCAGTAGCTATCGCGGTCGTGGTAGCCGTGGTTGAGGATGATGACCGGGAATGGCCCGTCGCCCGGCGGGCTCTGCATGATGCCGGTGATAGTCAGGCCGTCGCTGGGATAGGCGATGTAGTAGCGGGTGTAGGCCGCGGTCGTCTCCAGCGTTTGCAGGATTTCCACCGGGCCGCCCGGGTAGTCGCGGCCGCGCAGCCCGGCCAGCGTCACCCCGGCCAGCGGATGGGGGGTCGGCGGGATGCTCGTCGGNGGGACGCTNGTCGGCGGGACGCTTGTCGGCGACGGCGCGGGGGTTTCGGTCGGCGCGACNACAGCCGGCGTGGTAACCGGCGCGATAGTGGGCGAGGGCGCGACCGGCGGGGTCGGAACGACGGGAATGATGACCGGCGTGGGCGCGGCGGCCATCGGCCCGGGCGTTATCGTTGGCGGCGGTTGCGCCGGCTGGGCGCGAGTGGGCAAAGTCGAAACGGCCGGCAGCCCGGCGCAGCCGGCTGCGGCCAGCGCCAACAACACCAGCCATAACAGGGAAGGACGACAGCGCATGGCGAGAATAGTAGCCCGGCCGGTGGANATAGCGCAACGAATTGGCCGCTAGACGGCCCGCGTCACAAAAAAGCCCTCCACCGCAACCCCGCCAGGGAACGTCGTGGCCGGGTGCAGGCCGAAGCCCAGCGCCNGCCACAAGGCCAGCGCTTCACTCTTGTCACTGGAGCTCCAGGCGCGNANCTGATAGGCCCGTTGCTCGCGGGCGCGCGCGGCCGACAGNTGGATNAGTTCCGAGGCGATGCCGCGGCGGCGGTGGCCGGCGGCGACCTCGATGATGTCGATGTAGGCTTCCGTGGCGGCGAACGGGGGCGGCAGCTCGCGCCAGACGATGGCGATCAGCCCCATCAGTTCGCCGCCATCCAGCGCGACAATGGAAAAGCCGTCGCGGAGATGCATGTGCCGGGCCGCTACCTCGCCCCACTCGCGGCCGACGCGCTCGCGCATCGCTTCGCCGGCATCGACATAGGTGATCATGTCTGACTTCCCCCTCAGCTTTGCAAGGCATCGACGGCGCGCACCAGATGGAGCACGCGCTCGCCGAGGACGTGGATGATGATCCGGTGAAATACGTAAGCGGCTTCAGCATCCTCTTTNTCCAGNCGGTCAAGGGTCNCCTTGGGCATGATGTAGATCACGCTNGGCCGATCGGCCACGACCGCCGCGCTGCGCCGCGTGCCCATGTAAAAGCCCAATTCGCCGACCGCCCGGCCGCCCTGCATCGTCTCCAGGCGCACAGGCAGCGCGCCGGGCGATTCCAGTTGGGCCGTCAGTTGACCCGATTCGAGAAAAAAGACGTGATCGGGTTCGGCGCCTTGCTCGATGAGACGCGCTCCCGCGGGGACTTGCTCGCGCGCCATGTAGCCGACGAGCCGCTCGGTGGCCGGGCCGGGGACGATCGCCAGCAGGTGATCCAGCAAAGAGCGTCCCTCCAGGTCGTCTCGCGCGGTCGCGCANANTTGATCCTCGCACCATTCGGCGGCATGGTCGAGATCGCGGGCATAGCGCAAGACGCTCTTTTCTTCGCCTAATCCCCCGCGCTCGAACTGGCCCCGCAGCTGGTTCGAGAGGCCGGACAGCACCAGCGTAAACCCGTTGTCGCNGGCCAGTTGGACCAATTTGCTAAANCTGAGCAGCGCGGTCGAATCAAGGCCGATGACCTGGCGGAAATCGATAACNACGTAGCGAGTCGATATTTGNCGAACGCGGGCGCGAACCTGTTCCAGCANGCTATTGGCCGTGCCGAAGAAGATAAACCCTTGCAACTGNAGAAAGTANGCCTGGTCGCCGATGGCTTCCAGCAAAGCCCGATCCTCCGGGCTGCGGGTGACGCGGCTTTTAAACGTCGCGCCGGTCAACTCATGCTTGACGACGCTGGTGCGGCTATAGCTGACGACAAACATAGTGACGGTGGCGATGATGCCGACCAGCACCCCTTCGAGGAANCCCACGGCGGCAATGATGAAAAGGATGAGCCAGATGATGAAGTAATCGATCCGCGGCAGGCGCGCCCGNGTCTCGACGACCCACTCCCACAAAAACGACAGGCCCAAATAGACGAGCAACGCGCCGAAAACGATTGTCGGCACAAAGCCCAGCGCCCCGCCGCCGAACCACAGGACGGCGCCGGCGAGGGCGGCCGAGATAAACCCGGTCAGGCGATAGGCCGCGCCCAACCGTACGGCCAGAGACGACACGCTGAGNTGGGCATAGCCGACCAGGCCCGCGCCCATGCCGGAAGCCAGNTTGGCCCAACCGGCGGCGCGCATCTCGCGGTTCAGGTCGATATCCCGATTGCGAGCCAGCTCCAGCCCGGTGGCGTTGAGCAGCAGGGCGATGGCGCTGATGACGACGGCGCTGACCAGGTTAGGCAGTTGCGGCCAGAGGGCCGACCAATCGACGGCCGCCAGTTCGGTCGTGGTGANTGGCTGCCACAGTCGCCCCGTGGGAAAAGGCCCCACCAACCAACCGGCGTCGCTCAATTCGCCCGGCGTGACGCCCAGCAGCGCGCTGATGAGGTAGAACACGANGATGATGCCGAGNATCATCCCCGGCATGAACAGATAGTGGCGCACNCGACCGGACAGGGCCAGGATCATCGCCCCCACCAGCAGGCCGGGGAGCCAGTAGAGCAAAACGCCCGGTTCGAAAAACGCCGGCAATTCGGCAAATGAAAACTCTCGCCCCGCCATCGTGCTGATGCCGCCAACNAGCAGCAGCCAGCCCGTGCCGGCCAGGAACCCCCCGGCGACGGGATAGGGCAAGAATCGCACCAACCCGGCCAATCGAAATGTGCCCANTCCCAGCAGGAACAGACCGGTAATGAGGGTNGTCANCGACGTGGCGATGATGACCGTGGCCAGCCGGGNCTCNTCGCTGGTGACCGCGGCCGTGATCCCGGCGGCCATGACGCCGACGATGGCCGCCGGGGCGTCCTGGTTGCCGGCCTGGATGGCCGGGTAGGATGTGAGCAGGCTGGTGATGGCAATGCCGACCGCGGTGGAGAACAGGGCCATCCCGATGCCGCGCGAGAGGTGGGCGGCCAGATCGCCGCTGAAGATCAGTGTGGCGAATGAGGTGGCCAGNGCCACCTGCAAGATGCCCAGCAGCAGGCCGCCGAGTACGACGGGGATGAGCCGATCCGGTCTGAGGCTGGAGCGTATTTCACGGCTCCAGTGTTTTTCCATCGCCGAGTCTCGATCGTGTGAGGCCATGATAATCCGGCGAAAAGGAGCGGGAACTGCGCGCTTTTTAACGTGCCGGCTATTATGCCGGAGAAGACCGGAAGCGCAAACGATGTCATAACAAGGGAGTGAATAAAGTCGTGTTCAAATGAATTGGATGACATGAGCCGGGTAGTTAGGGTGAAGGCGACGATGAAGCTGTCGTCGATTCCAGGCATAGATGAATAGCTTGACATGACGACGCAGGGCCTCAATCGAACGCGAGAAACAGCGAGACCGCCGGGCCAACCGAGCCAGATAGTGCCGCAACTCAGCATTACCGGCCTCGACCGAGTAGGTTTCGCTCTTGTCCCACATCGCCAGGTAATGGCTGATACCGTAGTGGAGGTTGAAGTACATCTTGAAGCGGTCGCTGTAATACCGCTCAGCGGGCGCCTCATAGACCATCGCTTGCGCCTCAGCGGCCGTCCGGTCATGGACAACACGCCAACTGAGGAAGCAACGACTCTGCCGGTCGACGATGGTCATGATGTAGGCGTCGTTTTTTTGTGCGAGATGAAGGTGAACAGCTCATCGATCTCGGCCACCTCAACCGGGTGCTCGGGCTGGGGGAGTTCGTCCGGCAAGCTGTCCGAAAACGCCCGCGCCCAATTGGAGACTGAGCCTTGACTGACACCGATCTGCCGGGCAATGCGCCGCTGGTTGTTGCCATCCAGATAGAGGCGGATCGCTTGCCGCCGTACAGCTTCGTCGTAGCCGATGGGTTGCGGCTCCGGCGTGTAGCGCCGTCGACACACCTTGCACAGAAACCGTTGACTGCCGGCTTGCGTCAAGCCGGCCTTAATCTGGCCTTCACTGCGTTGACAATGCGGACATATGCTCATTCTGCCTATTATCTCACATCCTTGATTTTATTCACTCCCATTGTTTTGATTTTGGCCATGGGCGTGATGTCGGCCGCGGCGCAGGACACCACGACGGTTGACTTGATCCCGGCCGGGCAGAGCGTGGAATTGAGTACCCCCTATGAGGCCATGCACTGGCCCGAAGTGTGGGACTTGACC
>JAACJX010000411.1 GCA_014237545.1 Ardenticatenia bacterium
CCCGCGTAACCCATCTCACGCGCATACGACCCCCAATCGCCCTGCCCCACCGTCCGGTGGCGGATAAAGTGGTGGAGGAAATAATCGTGGAGCACCACGACGCCCGGATAGTGCAGCAGCAAGTCGTAGATCGCCTCATGCTGGTCACTGTTGCCCATCTGGTAGAGGGGCAGATCAAACTCGGCGGGGCACAGATGATATTCGCTCGCGGGTTTGACGGGCAGGCCGAGCCACCGGACAGAAGCGGGTTCCGCGGCGAATACGGTCAGTTCCACCAGTTCGGCCAGGTGAGGCAGCAGTTCGGCGCTGTAATCGGCGATGCCGCTGCGCGACGGCGGCAAAGGGCTGAAGTAGGCCACCCGCGGCCGTCCAGAGGAGCCGGCGTTCACCCGGCGCACTTTCAATGACAAACTGCCCGCGTCGCGGACCAGCGCCGTTTGCGCCCGGTCGCCCCGGACGAACAAGTCATCAATGCCATCCCGGCCGGGCGGCCGCTCCAGCCAATCAGCCAGGGCGCGATTGAAAGCCGTTTGCTGCTCCATCACCGGCCGCGCCTGCCATTTCGTCGCCACACCATTCCAAGCCCGGCGCAGGCGGGCGATCAGGCCACCGAAGACAGGCGCGGCCGAAATGAATTCATACTCGGAAAGCGTCGCCCGCTGCCGCAAGCTATCGGGGCAGTCGGAGTGGGAATAGTCGTCGGTCATCGAGCCTGGGCGAACATCAGTCGTGCCACGTGATTTCGGGCACGACGGCGGGGGTGGCGTAGGGACCGGCGGCAAAGTCGTCGAAATAGCCGTTGGCCTGCAGCGCTCCGTAGGAATAAAGAGCGTGGCCGGCCGTGCCTAGATCACGGGCCGCCTCGATGCGCTGGACGACGTCGTCGAATGTGAGCAAACCCGGCCCGATGCCGCCGATGCCGGGGATGACGAACCGGCTGCCGCGGTTGCTCTGGTGGTCGGCGGCCAGGATACGCCATCTGTCGAGCGGGAACGGGTTCTCGGCCGGCGGTCGATAGGAGTAAATCATCGGGGCCAGCGCGTCGATGTAACCGCCCTGCNCCCAGGCCCGCGAGTCCTGGTAATAATCNCTGTACCCTTCGCTGTAGCCCCANCCCCACTTATCCTGGTANGTNGCCCAGACGGCGGCGCTGAGCCATATGTTTCGCCGCGCGGGCACGACCACGTCCTGNTAGATCTCNCGCACCAGCGCGTTNACCTGCTGCCGCTGCCANTCGTCATAGGGCAAGCCATTGTTCGAGAAGCACGGCGCGCCATAGAGCGATTCGCTGACCGGGTCGCACGAGGTGGAGCGCCCCGCGTAGCGGACGCGNTCGAGGTGGATGCCGTCGATNTCGTAGCGGTTGACCAGATCGGCGGCNACCGCCTTCACGTGGGCCCGGACAACCGGCGAGGNGGGGGTGGCGTANAGGTAATCGCCGCACGACACCTGATCTTGCGTCGTCCATTGCGCGCCNTTGAGCTTGCCGTCCGTCNTGCCGTGGGCGTTCTGGAGNTGGTAGTAAAACGGCGCGGGGCNGNCCATGGGCGGNGTGTTGGTGCAGTTATCCCACACCGGATAGACGTTGATATATGCGTGGAGTTGCANGCCGCGGGCATGGGCGCGCTGNACGAAGTAGGCCAGCGGATCCCAGAAGGGGNACGGCGCTTGACCATACGCGCCACCGGTCACCCGTTGCGCCCANGGCTCCAGGCCGGGGGCGTAGTAGGCGNCGGCCGCGCCGCGAACCTGGAACAGGATGNCGTTGAAGCCGGCATCNGCGGCATTGTTGACGATCTCGTCGATCTTGGCCGGCTCGGCGGGGGCATTNGAGCGCGTCCAGTCGAAGCGCGTGACCCACAGNCCGCGAAACTCGACCATGCTCGCCGGCGGCGGCAAGGTGGCNNTCTGGTAAATCTCGAGGAAGGCCAGCTTGTTGTTGGCGGCCGCNGGTCCGCTTCGAATCGTCAGGCGGCCGTCGGTCACGGTCACTCCCTGGGCGANGCCGTGGGAAAANCGATTGGTGANNGACGGCGCGCCGTCCGTCAGCGCNCGCCCTTCGGCCGTGCTGTTCATGTAACCGTCGAAGGCTTCGGGGTCGCCGGCCACNGCGTAGATGTCGTATATACCCGGNGGCAAGGCGATTTCCCAGACNGCGTCCGGNTTTTCCGGCTTTTGCANGTGGGTGAGNGTGTCGTAGCGCTGGTCGGGGGCCAGGGGCGAATTTCGCTCGCGGGTGGCGNCGCTGTTGTCGGCATTCCAACCGTAACGGAAGCCATTGCCGCGATTGGCGTAGACCGCGCCGGTATCGGGCAAGTAGCCGGGCGGGACGGCCGCGCCGGCCGGCTGAAAGTTGATCTTGGCGATCAGGTTGCCGGTCGAGGCCGGGCCGCGCTGCACGACCGGCAAGTAAATCTGGCTGTTTCCCTGGGCCATGGCCGCCAAAGCGACGCCGGATAGGGCCAGCAGCACAGCCAAGGGAAGTATCATTCGCATATGCCGTTTCATCGTTCCATCGCTATTTTGCCACAGATGGCGCGTTCGTCCCATATCGCCATTGACAATGCGGGCGATTGACATGCCGTCAGGCGGTCTCTATACTCGACCAGTCTANCATTTCTTTGCGGGGGTAATCTTACGATGAGTGTACGACTCTATGACATCACCCGAACAATGTTTGCCAGTATGGCTGTTTGGCCGGGTGACGCGCCTTTCGAACTGCAACCGACCGGCAGCATCGCCGAGGGGNCATCGGNCAATGTCACCCGCTTGNGCTTGTCCGNCCACACCGGCACCCACGTCGACGCGCCCTATCACTTCACGGACGAGGGCGAGACGATGGAGCGCGTGGACCTGGCGGCTTATTGGGGTTCGGCGCAAGTGGTCACCGTCACGAAAGCAGCGGGGCCGCTCACGCCCGGCGACTTCGCCGGGTACGATCTGGGTCTCGCGCCCCGGCTACTGGTGAAGTCAGGCGCGAGCGCGGCCGACCCGCGCGTCTTCCACCACGACTTCGTCTATCCCAGCCCGGAATTGGCCGACCACATGGGTGCGTATGGCATCGTGCTCTATGGCACCGACGCGCCTTCCATGGACGCCTCGGACAGCAAGACACTGGAAGGNCATCACGCTCTGCAACGCAACAAGATACTGATCCTGGAAGGCCTGGACCTGAGCGACGTCCCGGATGGCGTCTACGAACTGGTCGCCTTCCCACTCAAGATTTTAGGCGGCGACGGCAGTCCGGTNCGGGCAGTATTGCGGGCGAATGAATCGGCCGAATGAGCGCTCCTGAACCCTTCACCATCGAACAGGCCCGCGCGCTGGACGCGGCCGACCCCCTGACCAGCTTTCGCGACCGGTTCGTCGTTGGCGATCCTGACCTCATCTATCTCGATGGCAACTCGCTGGGCCGGCTGCCGCGGGCCACGGTTGAGCTGCTAGACGATGTGGCCCGGCGGCAGTGGGGCGACCGTCTGGTGCGTGGCTGGGGGGAGGGCTGGTTCGGCGCGNCGAACCGCATCGGCGGCAAGATAGCCCGCCTGCTGGACGCGGCCGAGGACGAGGTGATTCTGGCCGACTCGACTTCGGTGAACCTGTTCAAGCTGGGNATGGCGGCGCTGATGACCCGGCCCGGTCGCCGCACCATCCTCACCGACGACCTCAACTTCCCGTCCGACCTGTATATTCTGCAAGGGTTGGCTCGCCTGGCGGGTGAGGGGTATCGCGTCCGCGTCATTCCTTCGGCCGACGGCGTGCACGGCCCGGTTGAAGCCTTGCTGGCGGCTATGGACGACGACACGGCGCTGGTCGCCCTTTCGCATACCGTCTTCAAGAGCGGCTACGTCTATGATATGGCCGCTATCACNGATGCGACCCATCNTGCCGGGGCGCTGTCGCTATGGGACCTCAGTCACTCAGCCGGGTCCATGATCGTCGACCTGAACGNCGCAAAGGCCGATCTCGCCGTGGGCTGCACGTACAAGTACCTCAATGGCGGCCCCGGCGCGCCCGCCTTCCTCTACGTCCGCCGCGATCTGCAGGGCGTGCTCGCCAACCCCATCAGCGGCTGGATTGGCCAGNACGAGCCGTTTGACTTCGCGCTTGATTACCGCCCGGCGGCCGGCATCCAGCGCTTCCTGACCGGCACGCCGCCGATCCTGTCGCTGGTGGCCGTTGAGCCGGGGGTCGATCTGCTGCTGGAAGCGGGTATGGCCCGCCTGCGTGACCGGTCGACGCGCCTCAGCGAGTACTTCCTCAGNCTGTGGGAAAAGCGGTTGGCCCCACTGGGTTTCCGGCTCAACTCGCCACGCGACGCGGCCCGGCGCGGCTCTCACGTNTCGCTGGGGCATGACGAGGGCTTGCGCATCAACCTGTCGCTCATTCGCGACATGAACGTGTTGCCCGACTTCCGGCGACCGGATAACATCCGCATAGGGATCGCCCCCCTNTACAACACGTTTGCCGAGTTGCATGAAGCTGTCGAGCGGACGGCCGCCGTGGTCGAAAATCGACTCTNNGAACGGCACGACGCGACGGACCTGAAGGTCACATAACGGTCTCNATTCGAGCGATCCCCAGGATTCAATCCCCATGAGCGCACCATCACGCTTCGTGACCGGAGCCGGCCGGATTATCTATTCGTTCCGCGTCCGTTCGTTCCCGACGCTGGTCAATAACATTTACATTATTGACGATGGCGAAGGGCTGATCCTCGTGGATTGCGGGTCGGGAATGCCCCAGGCTAACGCCGAACTGGCGGCCGGATTTAGCGCCGTCAGTGACGCCTTCGGCCGCGCCGTGTCCCTGGCCGACGTCAGCACCATCCTCATCACCCACGGTCACATCGACCACTTCGGCGGGCTAAATTTCGTCCGGCAACACACTGACGCGCCCATCGGCGTTCACATTCTCGACCGGCGGGTTTTGTCAAACCACGAGGAGCGCGTGGTCTTCTCCTACCGGCGGCTGGAGACGTTCCTGGAAAGCGCCGGCGTGTCGGCCGAGCAGCGCGAGGCGCTGATGAGTGTCTACCTCTTCGCCAAGACCTATTACCGCTCGACGCCGGTGCAGTTCCTGCTCGAGGAAGGCCAGCCCACCATTGGTGGCATCGGCGTCTACCACGTGCCGGGCCACTGCCCGGGGCAGGTCTGTCTGGCTGTGGACGACGTCCTGTTGACGGCCGACCACGTGCTGTCGCGCATCACACCCCACCAAGCGCCGGAGAGCATCACCCACCATATGGGTCTGAGCCATTACCTGGACTCGCTGGGCAAGATCGCCGCGCTCACTGATTATCGCCTTGGCCTGGGCGGCCACGAAGAGCCGATAGACGACATCCCGGGGCGCATCGGCGATATTCGTCACGCTCACGATGAACGGCTGGGCAAGATTGCCGATATCTGCCGCGAGCCGAAATCCATCGACGAGATAAGCCGCGAGTTGTTCGGCCGGGTCGATTCCTACCACGTCTTGCTGGCCCTTGAGGAAACGGGCGCGCACGTCGAATATCTTCACCAGNGCGGCGAATTGGTGGCCGCCAATCTGGAAGAGATTGAGCGCACCAGTCATCCGGTCGTCCAATACAGGCGGCANTGACCGCGCCGNCCCATGAGTGATTCATCCATCGTCGCCGCCTTGCTTGCCTGGTGGGATACCGGCCACGCCGATCTCCCCTGGCGGCGGGCGCATGACGCCTATGGCGTCTGGGTGGCGGAGATCATGCTCCAACAAACCCAAATCGCCACNGTCATCCCCTATTACGAGCGCTGGATGGCGCGGTTTCCGACGGTTGAGGCGTTGGCCGCCGCGCCGCTGGATGACGTGCTGAAGATGTGGGAGGGGCTGGGGTACTATAGCCGGGCGCGCCATCTCCATGCGGCGGCCCAGATCGTGGCCCGCGAGCACGACGGCCGCTTGCCGGCAACGGTCGGCGAGTTGATGAAGCTGCCAGGCATCGGCCGCTACACCGCCGGGGCCATCGCTTCCATCGCCTACGACGTTCCCGCGCCGATAGTGGACGGCAACGTTGTGCGCGTGCTCAGCCGCCTCTACGACATCGAGGCCGACGCCACCCAGCCGGCCACGCGCAACCGGCTCTGGCATCTGGCGGAAACATTGGTGCCGGCCGAACGGCCGGGGGAGTTTAACCAGGCGCTGATGGAGTTGGGACAGGCCATCTGCCTGCCGCAAAACCCGCGCTGTCTTATCTGCCCTGTGCATGCTTACTGCCTGGCGCGGCAGCGGGGGACGCAACTGGAGCGCCCGGTGCGGCCGCCGCGCAAGCGCACGCCGCACTTCGACGTCGTGGCGGCCATCATCTGGCGCGACGGTACACCCGCCGGCCAGGGGGAATTCCTCATCACCCAACGACCGCATGAGGGGCTGCTCGGCGGTCTGTGGGAGTTTCCCGGTGGCAAGGTGGAGCCGGGCGAGTCATTGCCGGATGCTATCCGCCGCGAAATCCGCGAAGAACTGGCGGTGGAGGTCATTCCCGGCCCATTTCTGGTCGAGATCGCCCACGCCTACACCCATTTCCGCATCACCCTCCACGCCTTTCACGCCGCGTACGCCGGCNGGGAGATCGAGCATCTGGGCGTGGCCGCACACGCCTGGGTGACGCTCGACGATCTGGAGCGCTACGCCTTCGCGGTGACGGATCGCAAGATCATCGAGCGGTTGCGATCGACGCTAATGCCGGAATAGCCGCCACCGCAGTCCGGGCCGGTTGAGATAGGTGATCGTTTCTCCAAAGCGGGCCGGGTGGAANCCAAACTGGCGCTGCACCANGTCGAGATCGGTTACGTCCGGCACGAAGAAGCGGTCAACCATGTAGCGGCTAATTGCCGGCCAGTACCACCAGCCGAGCAACAGGCGGGAGACCGGGCGCATCAACGTCATGGGCAGCGGCACGAGCAGCCGCCGCTTGCCGGTCACGTTCAATATCGTCCGCGCGAAATCGCGATAGCTGAGGCGTTCATTGCCGGCCACAGCGAGGGTTTGGTTAACCGTGTCCGGCCGGTCGAGCATCTGGATCAGGCAGTGGACATAGTCTTCTACCCACAGTGGCTGCATCGGCGTCTTGCCGCCGCCGGGCAGCCAGACCAACGGCCACGTCCACAGCGCCAGACTCAATACGATCTCGCTATAGCGGTCATCACGTCCAAATAGCGTCGAGGTCCGCAGGATTGTATGGGGGATGCCGCTCTGCCGCACCAGCCTTTCCACCTCGCCCTTGACGCGCAACAGCGCGTGCATCGAATGAGGGTTGGCGTTCAGACGGCTGGGGTAGATCAAGCGCGTGACCCCGGCGCGGCGGGCTTCCTCGATGAGTCGCTGTGTGCCCTCGACGTCCACCTGTTGCAACAGGCGATTGCTGCCGCGGGCCTCGGCCCCAGCCAGATGAATGACGGTATTCACCCCCTCCATCTCGGCTCGCAGCGCGTCGGGCGAGGACATCCGGCCGCTGTATGGCCGCCATTCCAGGCCGGCATGATCGAGCGCCCGACCGAGGACGCGGCCAATGAAACCGGTGGAGCCGGTGATAAGGATCATGCGCCAATTGTACTGCGACCACGCCCCGCTGCTATAATCCCCGGCAATGACCCGTTTTTCGCCCGCCAACCCCCTGCGCGTGTGCTACTTNGGTACCTACCGCGCCAGCTACACCCGCAACCAGATCGTCCTTAAAGGATTGCAGGCACNACCCGACGTCGCCGTCCANGTGTGCCACGCNACGCTGTGGCAGGGCATTGAGGATCGTGTGGCGCAGGCCAGCGGCGGCTGGCGCAACCCCGCATTCTGGCGGCGAGTGGCCGGCGCTTACCGCCAACTGCTGCGCGCGCACCGGGCAGCGCCAGAATACGATGTGATGCTCATCGGCTATCCCGGCCAGTTCGACGCTTTCCTCGGCCGCTGGTTGGCCCACCGGCGCGACAAGCCGGCGGCGCTCGATATCCTGATGTCGCTGCACCTGGTGGCCGAGGAACGCGGGCTGACGGCCGCCCATCCCAACACAGGCCGGCTGATCTTCCAGCTTGAGCGCAGCGGACTGCGACAACCCGATCTGCTCATCGCCGAGAATGCCGAGTACGGCAGTTATATCGCCCAAAAGTACCAGTTGCCCGCGGAGCGATTCCGCTACGTGCCCCACGGCGCGGACGAGACGGTGTTCCATCCGCGCCCGCTGCGTCCCCCGGCCGACCATTTCCGCGTCACCTACCACGGCGGCTACCTGCCGTCGCACGGCATGGACGCGATCCTCGGCGCGGCGAGGCTGCTGGCTGATGAGGAAGGCGTGCGCTTCGAGTTCTATGGCAACGGGCCGGAGAAGGAGCGCATCGTGCGCCAGGCAGAAAAGTGGGCCTTACCCAACGTCATATTCCATGGCTTTGTGAGCCAGGACGAATTGCTGGACGGCTTGGCCCGGGCGCACGTGTGCCTCGGCGTCTTCGGCACCACGCGTCAGGCGCAGTTCACCGTGCAGAACAAGGTGTGGGAGGGACTGGCGATGGGCCGGCCGGTCATCTCCGGCGATTCGCCGACGATTCGCGCCGCGCTGGCCGATCGCCAAGAGGTCTATCTCATCGCGCGGGATGACCCGGCGGCNCTGGCGGCGGGGCTGCGCGAGCTACGCGACAAGCCGGCGCTGCGCGAAAGCATCGCCGCGGCCGGGCATGCACGCTATCTGGCAGGCAACAGCATCCCGGCCATCGGCCGCCAGATGAAAGAGGCGCTCCTCACGCTCGTAGATCAGAACCAATAAACCCGGAGAGCTTCACCGCGGGCTTGGGCACTTCAAGCCCCTATATGGGACGGAACCCGACCGAACCTGTCAGTTTTGTTTGCGTTCGTCTGTGCGGCCGCGGAAAAGAAGTCGAATCGGCGTGCCGGTGAACGGGTACTGCTCGCGAATCCGGTTCTCCATGTAGCGCTCGTAGCCAAAATGGACCATCTCCGGCCGGTTGACGAAGAACACAAACGTGGGCGGGGCGACGGCCACCTGGGTCGCGTAGTAGAACTTGAGTTGCGTGCCCGCCTTTGTNGGCGGCGGGTGGTGGGCGATGATGTCGCGCATCAGATCGTTCAGCTCGCTCGTGGAGAGGCGGGTGTGGCGCGCGTCGTGGACGTCCATCACCGTTTCGAGGATCTTGTTTACCCGCTGGCCCGTCTCGGCCGAGATGAACAACAGCGGCGCGTAGGACAAAAAGGTTAACTCCTGGCGCACCTTTGTCTCATAGGCAGGCATGGTGTGAGTGTCTTTTTCCACGGCGTCCCACTTGTTGACGATGAGGATGACGCCGACGTTTTCCTCTATCAGCATGCCGCCGATGTGGGCGTCCTGAGCCGTGACGCCTTCTACCCCGTCGATCAGCAACAGGGCCACGTCCGCCCGGCGCAGCGTCTTGATGGCCCGCAGGACGCTGTACTTCTCAATGCCCTGGTCGATCTTGCCCCGCCGCCGGATGCCGGCCGTGTCGATGATCGTGAAGTCCTGTCCGTGCCAGCGGAGCTTTTCGTCGATGGCGTCNCGGGTCGTGCCGGCGATGGGGCTGACGATCACGCGTTCCTCGCCGATCATCTTGTTGAGCAAAGTCGACTTGCCCACATTCGGCCGGCCCAGGATGGCGATCTTGATCGAGGTGTCTTCCTCGTCCTCATCAGGATCGGCCGGCGGAATGGACTCGACAATGGCATCTAGCAGGTCGCCCGTGCCCGCGCCATGGAGAGACGACACGGCGAAGACCTCGCCCAACCCCAACTCGTAAAATTCGTAGGCCGTGTCCCACAACTTGCTCGATTCCAGCTTGTTGGCGGCGACGATGACCGGCTTTTTGGTCTGCCGCAGGATCGAGGCGACCTCGCGGTCGGCGGCGGTTATGCCCGTCTGGCCGTCGACGACCTGGACGATCACATCCGCGTCCTGCATGGCGATCGCCGCCTGCTGCCGGATGAGGGGCAGGAACTGCTCGGAATCCTCGGACAACGGCGCGGTGTTGCGCCCTTCGGTCACCTCAATGCCACCCGTGTCCACGACCGTGAAGGCCACGCCGCCCCACTCCGCGTCGGCATAGAGCCGGTCGCGGGTGGTGCCGGCCACATCGGATACGACCGCCAATCGGCGACCGA
>JAACJX010000617.1 GCA_014237545.1 Ardenticatenia bacterium
CTTCGGCCTGGCGATCCTGATCATGATCGTGTTCGCCTGGGTGGTGGAGCGGCTGGTGCTGCGCCATCTGGTGAACCAGGAAGGCGTGGTGCTGCTGATGGCCACGCTGGGCGTCACCTACTTCCTCGACGGTTTCGGCCAGACGATCTGGGGCAGCGACATCTACAAGATCGATCTGGGCCTGCCCAAGGAGCCGATGATCCTCGGCGAGCAGATGTTCGAGGGCGGCATTCTGGTGAGCAAGGAAGATCTGTTCGCCACCGCGATCGCGGCGCTGCTGGTGATGGCACTCGCGGTGTTCTTCCAGAAAACGCCCACCGGCCGCGCGCTGCGTGCGGTGGCTGACGATCACCAGGCCGCGCAGTCGATCGGCATTCCGCTGAACCGCATCTGGGTCATCGTGTGCCGATGATCACCGGTCGCATATTGATGCGGCGTGACCGCCGGCGGTGAGACGACGACACCATGTCGGCCTGAAAATCAGGATGGGCCGGTTCTTCCCACGGAAACAGCAGCGGCGAGCCGGAACCCAGAGGGTGATCTTCGAACGAGAGCGCGGGCTCAACCTGGGCCGGCGACGGCCCGCGGTCAATGTGGGCGAATTCACTGGCNGCCGNCTCAGCGCTTGCNNCTGGGCCGGCGACAGAGGTGGCCGCGGTGGTTGCCACTGCGGCCGCCGCGGTCGTAGCGATGGCCGNCACAGGCACGACCGGCGCGCCGTTCGCGCGTTTGGCGCGCTCGCGGTAGACGGGGCAGCCCTCGAANCGGGACGACAGGCAGTAGTTCTCCTGATGAATGGTGCTTACGGGCACTGCCAGACGAGTGCTAAAACANTTATTGGCGTCAGATGGGAATTCATGCGACGTTCCCGGGCCATCGGCAGCGCCGANAAACGGGCATTGGTCGGGAGCATCCGANACAGCGGCCGCCTGCTGGCGGCTAGATGAGTTGGGCCGGAATGGCGCGCNACTTTGCATATCTACTCAACCGTTACAAGACGTATCCGTCTAACAATAAAGAGTGCCACTTACCAGTACAATCAAGAAATACGGGATCCCCGGACTGTGGTCGAGGGATCCCGGGTCAAAACCATCAGGACGCCGCCTTTTCACCCATGTTGCCGTTCATGTTCTTGCCGTTGCCGCTGAACATCGACGCTAGTCCCTTGCGCCGGGTGCCTTCTTCGGCCGGGGTGGCTTCGGCGGTGTAAATGGGGTCGCTCTCATAGCGATAATAGCCGTAGTAGCTGCTGGTCTTGCGGGAAACNCGGTTCAAGACCACGCCGACGACGTGGGCGCCGGCGCGATTGAGCTGGGCCAGCATGGTCTTGGCCGCTTCGGCGTGGGTCTTGCCTGGTTGCAGCACCAGCAACACGCCATCGACCTTGGCCGCCAGCACCGTCGAGTCGGCCACNACGAANGGCGGGCTNTCGATGATGACCACGGACGCCGAGTCCACCAGGCGGGCCAAAATNTGCGCCATACGCGCCGAGCCGAGCAGTTCNGCCGGGTTCGGCGGCAGGCTGCCGCTGGTGATAACGGCCAGGTCCTTCACTTTCGAATAGCGGGCCACGTCGCGTATATCCATCTGGCCGCGGAAGACGTCNCTGAGGCCGATCTGATTCGACATGCCAAGCGCCCGATGGACGCGCGGGCGGCGCAGGTCGCCCTCGAGCAAGATGACGCGCTTGTTGGCCTGGGCCATGACGGCCGCCAGGTTGGTGGCCACCGTTGTCTTACCCTCGCTCGCGCCCGGGCTAGTGATGAGGATAGTTTTCAGCGACTTGTCGACGCTGGCAAACTCCAGATTGGTGCGCAGCGTACGGAAGGTCTCGGCCATCGGCGAACGGGGATTGGCCGAGACATAGGGCGTGCCGTCGGTCTTGTCCATGCCCGATTCATTGACCACGTAGCCGACGACCGGCAGGCCCAGCACGTTGGCGATGTCCTGGGGCGTTTTCAGCGTGTCGTCCATGTATTCCAGGATGAAGGCGATGGTTCCCGTCAGCAACAGGCCCAGGAGCGCGCCCAGGATTATGTTTCGCAGCGGCCCGGCCTGCACCGGAATGGTCGGCGGCAGGGCCTTTTCCACCTGCACCACATTGGGCGTGTTCTGTAGGCGGGCCAGACGCACCGCTTCATAGTTGCTCAGCAGCGTGGAATAAAGCTGCCGGTACAGCTCCAGGTTGGCCTGCTCCAGGTTTTGCAGATTGGTCGGATCCTGCGTCGTGGTCGTGGCGTTTGCCGGACCCATCAACTCATAATAGGAGCGCTGGGCCAGATCGAGCTGGAACTCCTTTTGGTAGAGCTGCGTGCGCTTCTCATTCAGCTGATTGCGCTGCTCCAGGGTGAGCGGCGGCGGCAGCTGGTTGGGCAGCGCTTCCGGCGTCAAATCATCGATGTCCTGCTCCAGACGGGCGATCTCCCCCTGCAGGGCGAAGATCTGCTGTTCCAGTTCGACCTTTCTCTGGTCGGCCGCCTGCCGTTGTTCCTCAAGCGTCTGCTCNGAGCGCTGCTCNATATTGCTCTCCAGCCGGCCCAGCTCGCTCTCGATCTCGCTTACCTGCAATTCAAGGCTCTGCTCCGAAGACGAGAAGCGCGACTTTTGCAGCGCCTCGTTATATTCGATCAACACTTCGACCAGCACGTTGGCCGTCAGCGCGGCCCGTTGCGGGTCCGTATCGCGNACGGACACTTCAAGCAAGCCGGTGTCNCGCACGCGAATGGCCTTGATCTGCGTCTCGCGGACGGTAACGCCGACCTTCTGGCTGACAGACTCCAGGATCGGCTGAGTCGTCAGCAATTGCATGTAAGTCTCAGCCAGCTCCTTGTCGTTGAGGTTGTTGACGTTGGTCGCATTGTCGCCCAACGGCTCCATCACCAGGATCTTGGTACTGGCCAGGTATTCCGGTGTCTGATAGATGCTGATCGCGTAGCCGACGCCGCCGCCGACCAGCATGCCGATGACCAATAACCATGACCACCGCCGAAGCATCTGTCCAATTAACTTGAGTTCCATGTCGTCTACCTTTACTCCAAAAATTTCGCCGGCGGTTTCTCCCGCCTGTCAAAAAAAATCCATTACAGTACAAATGAAATTATCGCCTCAAGTCGAACTCTATTTAACCAACGGAAGCTGTCATTCTGACTAACGGCCGTTCTCTGCCACCCGTCGCCGCCGCCAGCGACTCGGCCGCGGCGGCCACGACGCTCTCCACATCTTCCGCCGTCAGGCCGGGATAGAGCGGCAGCGTCACCTCGCGCGCGCCGACGAGCTCCGTCAGCGGCAGTGACACCTCGCCCGCCGCCTCCTGGTAATAGCTGAAATGGTGAACCGGCGGGTAATGGATGCTGGTCTGGATGCCACGGGCCTTCATCTCGTCCATGAAGCGCCGGCGGTCGGCCCCGGCCGGCAGCAGCACTGGCCGNAGGTGGCAGGCCGGCGTCCCCCTGGACTCGCCATAGGGAAGCCCCAACCCGGGGGCGGCCGCCGGCAGCAACTCGCGGTAGAGCGCATCGAGGTCGCGGCGGCGCTGGTTGGCCGCGGCGACTTTGGCCAGTTGCACCCGGCCGATGGCTGCCCGAACCTCGTCGATGCGGTAGTTGTAGCCCGGCGCGACGACGTCGTAGCTCCAGGCGTGGCCCTTGTGCCGGTCCCACGTCAGGCTGGTCATGCCGTGGGAGCGCAACAGGCGCAGCCGCGCGGCCAGATCGTCATCGCCGGTCGTCACCATGCCGCCCTCGCCGGTGGTCATGTTCTTGTTGGCGAAAAAGCTGAAGCAGCCGATCTTCCCCCACGTGCCCAGAGCGCGACCGTCCAGGTCGGCCCCCGGCGCGTGGGCCACATCCTCGACGACGTCCAGCCCGTGACGCTCGGCCACGGCCCGGATAGAGGCCATGTCGGCGGCGTGCCCGGCGTAGTGGACGACGACAATCGCCCTCGTGCGCGGGGTGATGCGCCGCTCGGCATCTTCGGCCGACAGCCCGAAATCGCGCTCGCTGGTGATGTCGGCGAACACGGGCGTCGCGCCGGTGTAGCGCACGGCATTGGCCGTGGCCACGAACGTTAGCGACGGGACGATGACCTCGTCGCCCGGCCCCCAGCCCAGCGCCAGCCCGGCCAGATGGAGCGCCGCCGTGCAGTTCGTCACCGCCAACGCGTGGCGCGCGCCGGTCAGCGCGGCGAACTCAGCCTCGAACGCGGCCGTCACCTCGCCCATTGACAGCCAGCCACGACGCAGCACGTCGAGCACGGCCGCTTCTTCTTCCGGCCCCAGGTCAACGTCGGCCAAAGGGATGCGCCACATGGGTTTCGCTTGCTCCATGATGTTACGCCCGGTGTATCTGGGCGTGCTTGCCCGAACCGTTAGCGGAGTGGATGACCGGCGCTTCCGGCGGCAGGAACTCCGCCTTCATCCGGTCGAAATCTTCAATAGCCCGCTCGTAGTCGTCCGCCCGGCCCAGGTCTTGCCAGTAGCCGTCAAACGGGAAGCCGGTGACGATCTCTCCGGCGGCGATGAGCCGCTTGACCAGATCGGGGAAATCGAGGTAGGCATTGCGGGTAATGTAATTGAGCACGCGCGGCTCGAAGGCATAGATACCCATGCTGACCATAAAATCATAGGTCGGCTTTTCGATGTAGCCGGTGACGCGGCCGTCCTCGTTCTGCTGGATCACGCCCAGGTCGATGTAGACCTGGCGGCGGTGCATGGCGATCGTCGCCGCCGCCCCGCTCAGGTGGTGGTGGGCCAGCAGATTGGCCAGCGGCAGCGTCGTCAGCACATCGCCGTTGGCCACCAGGAACGTCTCGTTCAGACCCTCGACCAGCGACAGCGGCCCGGCCGTGCCCAGCGGCGCGTCCTCATAACTATAGGTGATATCCATCCCCAGGCGCCGGCCGTCCTGGAAGAAAAGGCGCAGCAATTCGGCCAGATGCCCCACAGTCAGCACCGCTTCTTCCACGCCGGCGCGTTTCATCTGCCGCAGCAGGATCTCCAAAATGGGCATATCGCCGATGGGCATCAACGGCTTCGGCAAAATCGTGGTGTAGGGCTTAAGTCGCGTGCCCTTGCCGCCGGCTAATATGACTGCTTTCATGGTTCCCTTCCTTAATCGCGTCCCAGCCGGGCTAAATCTCGTAGCGCCCGACGCGATANAAATCGAGATGGTCGCCGATCCAGGCNATTGTCTCTCGCAGGCCGTCTTCCAGTGAGTAGGTNGGCTGCCAGCCGAGCGCCTCGCGGGCCAGACTGTTGTCGGACAACAGTCGCTGCACCTCCGACTTTTCGGGCCGCATCCGCTCCGACTCGGAAGCGATCTCGACCGGCCGGCCAACCTGCCGGACGATCTCGGCCGCCAGCTCGCCGACGCTAATGTCGGCGCCCGTGCCCAGGTTGATCTCCTGCCCCAGCACGGCCGGAGCGGCCGCCGCCCGCAGGAAGCCGTTGACGGTGTCGCGGACATACGTGAAGTCGCGCCGAGCCTCCAGATTGCCCAGGCGGATGCAATCGCTCGTCAGCGCCTGGGTGATGATCGTCGGAATGACCGCGCGCGCCGACTGGCGCGGCCCATAGGTGTTGAACGGCCGGACGGTGACAGCCGGCAGGTTGTACGACCGGTAAAAGCTTTCCACCAGCTTGTCGGCCCCGATCTTGCTGGCCGAATAGGGCGACTGCCCCTGGAGCGGGTGGGCTTCGTCCATCGGCGTGAATTGAGCCGTGCCGTAGACCTCGCTGGTGGATGTGTGCACCAGCCGCCCGACCTCATGGGCGCGACAGGCTAACAGGACGTTGAGCGTGCCCATAAAATTCGTCTCGGCCGTCTCCATCGGGTGTTTATAGGAGTAGGGAATGGAAATGATCGCCCCCAGATGGAAGACCACATCGACGCCAGCCACGGCCGCATCGACCGCGGCCGTGTCGCGCAAATCGCCGGCCACGATCTCCAGTTCGTCGGCGACATCCTGCGGCAATTGGCGCAGCAAGCCGGCGTCGCCCCGCGAGTTGTAGCGCACGAAGGCGCGCACCTGGGCGCCGTCACGCACCAATGACTCTGTTAGTTGACTGCCGATGAAGCCACCCGCGCCCGTCACCAGGGCACGCTTGCCGGTCCATTCACTCATCTCGGTTGATTTACTCCTNATACCTGTTCATTTTCGGCGACACCGGTGGGGAATCGGTATCCGCCCGGGGCCGGCTGCCCGACTCCGTCTCAGGCGCGGTCAGGAACCGCTGGCCTGTTTCTTGATAACCACCTGTTGCTGCATGGCCAGGATCTGGGCATGGGCCGCATCCCAGGCCTCGGCCTGCATCAACCGATCCACTTCACCGAGCCAATTCTCCAGGCGATGCGTGCCCGACGGAGTTTCCCTCATCTCCGGCTCGGCCGTTGTTGGCACAGGGGCGGTCTCGTGCTCCGCCCCCAATTGGTGTCGAAACGATTCCAATACTTCCGGCAATACCACCGTCTGCACGCCGGTCGAGCGACACACGCTNAGAATGCGTTCGCGTTGCGGTTGCCCNATCTTCTCAATGGCGTAGATGATCAAGCCTACATCGTGCAGGCTGACCAGTTCGGGGATTTCGTCCGTGCGACCTAGTACGCGGATACCGCCGATGCGCGAGCCCTGCTTGCGTGGAGCGTCATCGACCATACCGACGATCGAGTAGGCCTGGCCCAGTTCCGCTTTGCGGAGCAGATAGCTGGCCAAATTGCCAACCTCGCCGGCGCCGACGATGAGGACGCGCTCGCCGACGGTGGCCGCACCGCCGCGCAACGTGATCCAGTGCTCCGACAGCCCGGTAATGATTCGCATCCGGTAGCGCAACAGGGCAAACCCGGCGAAAGCCAGCACGCCGCTGACCAGGATCAATCCCGACGGCAGGAGGTGATGGCCGATGTAGGGCACGGGAATGGCCCGCGGCTCCCATACCATGTTGGCCACCAGCAGGATGACGGTCGTCAGGCCCGAAGAAACGGCCAGGGCAAACGCGTCGTTGAAGTCGGCCCGCGACCACACGACGCGGCCGATGCCCAGCAGGGCGTTGACCATGCTGAAGATCAGGGCGATGGCCAGGGCCACGCCCATCGCCAGTCCCCAGCCCAGCTCCAGCGGGCCGTTGCTNCGCCACAGCAGGCCAGTGACGGCCACGGCAGCAAAGGCCATGAGGCTATCGAGCACGAACCAGGAAAAATAACGGCTGATGAACCGCGCCAGCGGCCCCCAGAACAGCAGGTGCTCCGGCACGTGGCGCGACTTGAGCTGCGGCAGCAAGGCCAGCACCGTCCAGAACAGCACGTCCAGGTCGGTCAGGAAAGANCGGTGATTGACGTAGAGATAATCCAGCCGCAGCTTGCTGGGCAGGATGGCCTTNAGGTATTGATCGACGACGTTTCCGGCCTGCAACATGCTCTCTTCATCCCGGTAGAGGACGGAGGCGGGGCTGGTAATGCCCGGCCGCACGGAGAGCAACACCTCGCGCAAGTCGGCCGGCCAGTGGGCAACGAAGTCCTGGTCTTCCGGCCGGGGCCCGACCAGGCTCATGTCGCCCTTCAGGACGTTCCACAGTTGTGGCAGTTCGTTGATCTTCGTGTCGCGCAGCCACTGGCCAAACGGGGTGATGCGCGGATCGCCGTTGCCGGTGACCTTGGGGCCGTTGTAGCTGGCCGAATTCTCATACATCGTGCGAAACTTGAGGATGCGAAACGGCCGGCCGTGGCGGCCGACGCGCGTGCCCCAAAAAAACAACGGGCCGGGCGAATCGCGCTTGACGAGGATGGCGAGCAGCAGGAAGAGCGGCGACAGGAGAACCATTCCCAATCCGGAGATCAGGATATCCAATGACCGGCGAGCAGCGCTATCCACCGTCTTCCATACTCCGGAGATATCGGCCTGGAGCTTGACGTCAGCTTTTGGCTGTTGTGGGGCGATGCTTTCGTTCATGATTTACTCTGGACGACGGACAATGGCTAGGTAATGAGTGTTCAGAAACCCCGCCTTTTCGAGCAGCAGCGCTGCCGACCAAGACGCCGGGACGATCCGGCGGGNCAGTGGCGGAGCCAGGGTGACCCGCTCTAAAACGATGTCGCACCCCGGAAAATAATCTCGAATCTCACTGGGCCTGATCCCTCTTGTCTGCTTGTTAAGCGGGTTGATCCAGAAGTCGTACCACAAGATCGCCCCGCCACTTCGTAATACCCGAAGTATTTCTCTGGCGACAGTATAGCAGATGGTCTGATCCAAAATCGATGAAAACACCGTGAATTGTAGAACGATGTCGAAAGAGTCATCAGGATAGGGTAGAGCTGTGCCCGAGGACGCGTTGATGGGCAGGTGGGGCAATCGCTGGCGGGCCACGGCGGCGCGCTCGGCCAGCAGGTCGGTGCCGTGCAACCGGTGGGGATCGGCCCCATAACCGAGTAATTCCAGCAGGACTCCGCCGTTGCCGCAGCCGACTTCCAGGATGTCCTTGTCCTCCAGCGGCCACAAGCCTTCGCGGCGCAAGAGGCGCAACAGCGCTCGCTGCCGGCTCTGGATGGCGAACAGGTAAGCGTCGTTGGCCAGCGAATAGGTGCCGGCTCCCGCCAACCGCTCGGCGCGCCCGGCATACACCTCCCGCATTCGCGTCGTCTCGTCTGCCCTTGCCGCCCTGCCCATCGCCTTACCCTTCGCTCCAAAGGCCCGTCGCTGAATCATACACGAGCCGGATCGAAGCGCCGCCGGCGACATCGCGCCGCGCCGCGCCGCCGGCCAGTTGAATGTTGCCCCCGGCAACCAGAGCCAGAGGCACGCTTGCGTTCAGGGTGATCGCCCCGCTGAACAAGGGGTCAGACTGGCCGTCTTCGGTCCACCAGCGGAGAGTAGCGATGTCGGCCGAACCCAACACCTCAAACGTGTCGTAGTTGCTCGAAAGGATCATCGTCGGGCCGGCCGGGATCGACGAAGGGGCGACGGCNGCCACCGGGGCCAGCCGGCCGTACACCGCCGACGGCGGATCCACGATGAGCAGCGGCTTGCCGGTCTGCAAATTGACGATGCGGTTATTCGCGCCGCCGAACTTGCCGCTCCAGCTGTTAGCCGTGGGCATGAGGGCGTAGAACAACGTGCCACCGCTGACGTCCTCGAACGTGCAGTTATCGATTTGCAGGAATGAGTCGGCCGCCGGGCCGGCGTCGGTGCTGCGCAGGATGATGACCCCGCGGTCGCCGATGGCGCGGCCGAAGAAGCGACAGTTATCGATGACCGTTTGCCCGTTATCGACCTCAATGGCGATGGACTGCGACGCGTTATCGGGCCGGTTATAAAACACGCAGTCACGGATCGCGTAGCGGTTCATCGCCCCGCCGCCCANCGTCAGCATCGCCCCGGAGCGCTGGTTGAAAAACTGGCAATTCTCGATCGTCACGTCGATGTTCTCCAGNCGCAGATCGATCTGGGGCAGCATGTTGGCCTTGGGGGCGAANATGCAGTTGCGGATTATGGCCCGCCACGGCGCGTTGGAGTACGCGCCGATGAACAATGTGTCGCGCGTTGCATCCTGGCTCGTCGTGAAATAGCAGCCGTCGATCACGATGTCGGAGCGAATCTGGATCGAGGGCTGCCCCTCGAACATNCANTTGCGAACCTCNACCTCCGTGGCCACCGTCGCCCGNTCCTGNGTGATAAGGCCCTGGGTGTTGCGCGGCCCAAACCAGCAACCGATGAAGCGTTGATATTCGGGATCGCCGGCCACTTCCGTGCCCTGGAAATGAAACGCCCACGAACTGGCACCGTCGAAGCGCGTGTTCTCGACGTGGACGGAGTTGTGGGGGTGGCTATACACGAGGTGACCATTCTGGTTGTCGTGCAAGTAGCTATCGTAGAGATGCAAACGCTTGTGCCCGCCCGGCACGGTCCACAAGCCAATGCAGAACGACCACCACGGATGCAGGTCGCAGTCCCGCACAGTGAGGAACAGCTCACCGTCGCTGGAGTCTGTTCCGGAAGAGGGGGAGTAGAGGCAATGGGTGAAGCCCTCGATGTCGACTGATTCCACCACACAAGCATTATCGGCCGCTGACGGCTCGAAGAAAATACCCATAAACTCGAACTGCTCGGCCGCCTGGTGAAGATCCTCTTCCAGTCGTAGGCCAGCTATCTGGAAGTTGACCCCGCCGGGCACGAAGAAGGCCGAGTAGTTTTTTCCGGTGGCCGTCGTGCTCACTGTGAAGCGCAGGGTGGTCATTGCACGGCCCTCGCCGACGATTGTCAAATCGCCGCCGATTCGCAGACGGTCGTGGTTCGGATCCAGGCCGATGCGATAGAACTGCGGCGGCCGCGGGACGTAGAGCGGCACTCCGGCCTCCACGGCGGCGTCGATAGCCGCCTGGAACGCGTCTCTGTCGTTGGTCGTGCCATTGCCCTGTGCCCCATAGGCCGGGTCCATGACGTTGATGGCGTCTTCCTGAAAAGCCCGCCCCAGACGCAGCGCCGCCGCGCCGGCCCACGTCCGCTGGAGGGCGAGACCACCCATGACGGCGGCCGTGTGTTGCAGAAACCGGCGGCGCGTGATGCCTGAATTGCCTGTGTTGGGTTGGTTGGTTTGATTCATTGATTCTCTCACTTTGGCCGCCGCGCCACGTAATGGCCGGGCTGGGCGATAGGTCCGGCGGACGGCCCTGGGCCCAAAGGCTTTATTTTTGCCGCCCAACAAAGTGCCTCAGACCCGCCCAAAAGCCCAATCCATAGCTCAGATGCAAGATCGGATGGATCAGCAACAGCCGCGGCGCGTAGGCCATACCGTGCGCCCGCCCCAGCGACAGCGACGCGGCCAGGTTGGCGGTGGCATACAATAGCAGAATAATCGCCAACAGGTAGCGGAACGGTCGCAGAAACACAGCAAACACTGAGGAACCGAACAAGGCGGCCACGAAGGCCGGCGGCACAAATTGCCGCCAGCGCATCTGTCGCGGGTGCTTCTGCATGACGCGCACCTTCCAAAAGCCATACTGGTAATACTGCCGCCACANCTTTCGCAGGCTGCTGCGGCTGTAGTAGCGCGAGCGAATATCGGGCGACAGCAGGATGCGGCCGCCGCTCTTCAGCAGGCGATAGTTGTATTCGTCGTCCTGATTGCGCACCAGTTCTTCATCGAACGGCCCCAGCCGCCGCAACGTCTCGCGAGCATANGCCGGAAAGGCGACCGTCTCCACCAGCATCGGCCGGTCATTGACTGTGCGAAAAGCCGACCCGCCCACTCCAAACCACGAGCTCATGGCCAGGGCGATGGCCTGCGCCTCGTCCGTCTCGCCGACCGTCTCGATCGGCCCGCCGACAGCCTCCACGCCGTCGGCCAGCAGGTGCTCCACGCAGCGGCGCACGTAGTCCGGCGCGATCTCGCAATGGCCGTCCACGCGGACGATGACGTCGCCCCGCGCCTGGTCGATGCCGATGTTGAGGCCCGGCGGGACGATGCCCAGCGGGTTGTCGAGCAGGCGCAGATTGGAGCGCGAGGCAGCCGCGGCGGCGACGTGTTCGCGCGTGCCGTCATCCGACAGGCCATCGACGACCAGGATTTCCAGCCGGTCGGCGGGATAGTCCTGCGCCAGGACCGCGCCGAGGCTGCGCTCGATGTAGGCCGCCTCATTGCGGACAGGCATGATCACAGAAACCAGGGGCAGGTTGTCCATGCGCTAAGTGTANGCTCCATACCGGCCGGAAGACGTGGAAAACGCGTGAAGGCCGTGTGACAAAATCAGNAATCGGATGAAACGGAACCGGCGCGAGGCTGGACGCGCCCTTGCCGCCAGGCGGCGAGAGAGTAAAAAACACCGGGCAGGGACAGCATCAGTAACCCCATCACCGGGGCCATGTAACGCAGCAGCGGCACGACCAAAAACGTCATCGCCCAAAAATAGGCGACGATGAGCCAGTTGCCGCCAGTCATGCGNCGCAGCACCCCGCCCTGCCGCCAGCAGTAGATTGCCCCCCATAGAACGAGGAGCAAATAGCCGGCCTGAATCATGAGCGTCGGCAGTTCCAGATTGCGGCTGTCGATGCCATACCAGCTCCGCGCCAGCTTGATGAGCATCAGCTTGGCGAAAGCCGCCGGAGCGGCGCGGGCTTCCTCGGACACGACGCGAAACACGCCGCCGGTCGTGGCTGTCTCGTCGCGACGCTCGTGGACGGCCCACATCAACTCGGCGACATCCTCCGGCACGGCGACCTCGCGGCGGTACTCCTTGGGGACGGCCAGGAACGTCAGCCCGTCGTGGATGGTGGCCGCGCCGCCTGTGCTGAGTGGGATGATCTCGCCCGTGCGGGCATAGACGGCCGCCTCCCACGGCAACACGACCAGCAGGCTACCTGTGACTATCAGCGCGCCGTATCCCAGCCGCGCCCGGACNGCAACTCCCCGCGCGGCAAAGAGCAAGGCCGCCAGCGCCATGACGACGCTCAGCCCCAACGCGGCCGGCCGGATGAGCATCGCCACNCCGGCCAGCGCCCCGGCCGCCAGAAACAGCGCCCAGGTTCGCGCCCCGCTCCGCTCGCGCAACANGGCCAGCCAGAAAAGCAAAAGCGCGGCATAGAGCACGGGCACAAACGGCACCTCACTGTTGGGTTGCTTGCTCAGCCACAGCGAGAATGGGTAAGTCATCCAGGCCACTGCCGGGATCAGCGCCGCCCGGGGCGACCAGACCAGCCGCGCCAGCCCATAGACCAACACAACCGCCAGCCCGACGCACGCCAACCGAAACGCCAGNAGCATCGTCTCGTCGTCCGCGCCCAGCGCGTCGCCCAGGCGAAAGACGCCGGCCAGCAGGATGGANAAGCCCGGCGGGTAGCGCGTGGCAATCTCACCGTCGAGAGTGATGCCGTTTCCGGCGGCGATCGATCGCGCCACCGGCTCGTAGGCATTGAGGTAATCCGTGCTCTGGTTCTCGCGGTACTCGGCCGGCAGCACCGCCCAGAACGCGGCCGACACG
>JAACJX010000615.1 GCA_014237545.1 Ardenticatenia bacterium
ACGAGGTCGCCCGCCGGCCGCCGAGCCGCAGCCCGGGCGGCGACCTGGAGCCGCTCCAGACCGAATTCGTCGAAGTCCTCGTTCAGCGCCTCGGTCACGCCATCAGTGTAGAGGATGATGGTCTCGCCGGGGCGCAACTGCATGGANTGGCTCTTCATGTGCGTTTCCGGCAGGACACCCAGAGCGATGCCGTGGCCCGGTAGCTGCTGGAAGGAGCCGCTGGGCTGCAGGAGCAGGGGCGGGTTGTGGCCGGCGTTGGCAAAGGTGAAACGCTCCGTCGCCGGATCCCAGACGCCATAGAAGACCGTCACGAACAGNTCGGAACGAGCCTCGCGGGCGATAATCTCGTTGGTGCGCATGAGGACGTGCGCCGGGTNCTCGCGATTGAAGGCCANCGTGCGCAAAATCGTGCGACTCACGGCCATGAAGAGCGCCGCAGGCACGCCCTTGTCGGCCACGTCGGCGATGACAATGCCCCATTTGCCGTCACTTAGCGGCAAAAAGTCATAGAAGTCGCCGCCCACCTGCCGCGCCGCCTGCCAGTGCGTGGCGACGGAGCAGCCGGGGATGTTGGGGCTGCCGTCGGGCAGAAAGCTAGCNTGGATGGTATGGGCGACGTCCAGTTCTTGCTGCATGCGCGCCCGGTCGGCCGATTCCTTGTAGAGCTGGTTGTTCACGACGGCCGTGGCCGCCTGCTGGGCGATGCCGTTGAGGATGTTGATGCGACGGGTGGAGAAGGGGGCGCGTCCCATACGGCCGCGTTGCAGGCCGACGATCTTCGCCCCCACCAGGCGGCCGCGGGCCATCAACGGGAAGCTGTAGGCGTTGGACGTGTTCAGCACGGTTTCCAGCCACGCCGGCACTCGNAGCGAATAGTAGGCGGCGCTNGANGATCGCGGCTGGTTAAAATCCAGGCTCAGTTGGGGCGACATGTCCAGAAATTCATCCCGGTCGATCTCCAGCGTCTCCACCAGGCCACGCCCCATGGTGCTCACGCCATAGCTGGGCCCGGCCTGGAATAGCTGCCGGCCTTCATCCCAGACCAGGATGAAAACCGAGTCGACACCCACAAGCAAAGGCACCAGACGCACGATCGTGTCCAGTATTTCGTTCAGGTCGGTCAGGCTGTTGACCGCCTCGGCGACCTGCAACAAGGCTGTATTGACCCAGGCCTCTTCCTGTTGCGCCAGCCGTAAATAGGCGCTTTCCAGAGCCTGCGCCGACTGCTTGGCCACGTTATGGACCAGCTCCTCGCGCAGCCGGCGGTTTGAGGCGTCGGCCTGGTGGTGGTTCGGGTCGTCGTCGCACGGCTCGCCGGCCTCCAGCGCGACGAACATGACCCCCAGGTTCTTGCCCTGCGNACNGAGCAAGGGGAACAAGCGCAGGCAGCCCGGATGGNGCCTGCGCAGCCACGGCGGCAGGTAGGTTGTGGTCAGCAACTCGCCGCCGACGTGGACCGCGTCCAGCGCGCCCCATTCGCCGATGGCGATTTCCATGCCCGCGAACGTGGAGTCTTCGTCCCCATTGGCATCTACGAGCGTCGCCCCGAAGTAATGCTGGCTGTCGTGATCCCACAGCAAAAAGCCGCACAGAGACACGCCGGTCAGGATGGGCACCAGGCGCGAGACCTCGGCGATCATCTCCTCGCGGTCGTCATGGCGGCCGATGGCTTCGGCCACCTGTAGTTGCGCGGTGGTGATCCAGGCCTGCTCCTGTTCTCGCGCCAGTTGCTGAGACTTGTAGATAGCGGTGGCGACTTCGGCCGCCAAGGCCTCGAGCACCGACTGCTCGGTTGAACCGAACGCGCCGACCTGCGGGCTTTGCACGTCGAGCACGCCCAGCAGCTCGCCGTTGACGAGCAGCGGGATGGCGATCTCGGCCTGGGTTTCGGGCCGAAGCTCCGGCGGGAGCGTGTCGATGTCGTTGAGGAAACGCGAATCCTCGGCCACGTTGTTGGCNACGACGGTCTGGCGCGTGGCCGCGGCCGTGCCGACGATTCCCTGGCCCAGGGGCAGGCGCAGCGACACGTGCCGGTCGGTGGTTATATCGCCGGGGCTNAGCTCGGGAACGCTGCACGCCTGGACGATGACCTCTTGCGTTTGCCGGTCGATGCCGAAGACGGTCACCGGATGAAAGCCGAACGTGCGGCAGGTCAGGCTGACGGCCAGCTCCAGCACTTCTTCCGGCTGCTCGGCGGCGTTGACGACGTGGGCGATCTGGGTGACCAACTCCAGGTGCGCGGCGCGATTGCGTTCCTGCGCGAACAGTTGGGCGTTGACGATGGCCGCGGCCGCCTGGTTGGTCAGGATCATCAGCCGGCGCATGTCCTGCTCGCTGAAGTGGTCGGGCTGCTGGCTCTGGGCGGCCACGAGGCCGATGGTGCGGCCGCCGCTGATCATTGGCAAAAAGAGGGCCGAGCGCGGCGGATCGGAGTTTTCATACGTCGGTTGGGCCGGCAGGCGGTCCATCTCGCGCTCGAAATCCCGCACCAACAGCGGACGTTGCGTGTCGCGAACCCAGCCGACCAGGCCGCCAGCTTCCTGGTCGCCGTTCNGGCTCGCGTCCAGATCGAAGCACTGCGGCACTTCCTGCCGCTCCCCGTCGATGGTCCAGTAGCGGATCTCGTAGAAGCCCTCGTTGAAAAGGCCCACCTGGAAGGTGCGATTGTCGATCACTTGGCCGGCCTGTTCGGCGATGAGGTGGCAGAGCGCGTCGACATCCAGTTCGGCGGCGACGAGGGCTCGGCCGGCGGCGATCAAGGCTTCTTGCTCCGCCACGCGTTCCATCAGCATCCGGCGCGTTCGATGGCGGCGGATCAGATACAGGACCAGGTTGACGACAACCGCAATGAGTATCGCGGCAACCAGGAGCAGGATCAGGAAGCTCTGGTCATCGTTGAGAGAGGTTGGAAGCATGGCCGGCGTGGCTGCCCTGCCCGGCTGACTGGAGAGAGCCGGGGTAACGTGTCCGACGCTAGGAGCTGTTGTTCTTNGTGCGGGCGCGCGTGCGGGCCGTGGCGCAATCTTCGTGGATTTCGAAGACCTTGTCGAAGCCGACCATGGAGAAGATCTCCTGCAGCCGGCTATTCAACCCGCAAAGGGCCAGAGAGCCCTCGTTGGCCTTGGCCCGCCGCCAGGCGCTGACCAGGCATCGCAGTCCGCCACTATTGATGTAAGTGGTTTGCGTCAGATCCACGACAAGTTGGTAGTGGCCGTTGTCGAGAAGCTCGTTGAGCGTTTCTTCCAGTTTCGGGTTCAGGGTCTGGTCGAGCCGACCGTCGACTCCGACCAACCAGGCCTCGCTATGGGGGAGTTTCTCTTGCCAGACACTCATTTGACTTCCTTATNGGGCGCTGAGCTTTTTTACCATGATCAGCTGGTTGCCCCGTCGCCGGTCGGACGTGAAATGGACCTCGTCCATGAGATTGCGGATAAAGTGCAGGCCCAAGCCACCGATGCGCAGTTGGCTGGTTAATTCGTCGGCCGACGCCTCGTGATTGGTGATGGCCGGGGGCGGGGGAACCTCGCTGGGGTCAAACGGCTGGCCGTTATCGCGCATGACGATCGTGAAATCATCGTCGCTGACGTGATAGCTGATCACGATATTCCCCACACCCTCCTCGCCATAGGCGTGTTCTATGATGTTGGTCGACGCTTCATCGCAGCACAGTTCCATGTGGAAGATGGTGTCCTCGTCGAAGCCGGCCTGTGCGGCCCCGGCAGCGACAAACTCGCAGATCCGTTTGATCTCCTTGTAACGTCCGGGAACGGTCAGGACTCCTTCGTTGGCCATTTTTCTGGATTTAATGCGTGACGGCGGCGACCCTATAACATTCGACGACAGTTCGTCGATTACCTGTTCAGGTGCGTTTGGGGTGACTAGAAGCTGCCGACGGCGGCTGCTTCGGTGTCGTACACCTCAAAGAGTGTATCCAGCCCGGCCAGGGCCAGTACTTCGACGACCCGTTCCGAGGGGTTGGCCAAGCGAACGTCGCCCTTGTGCTTCTTGCACTCCCGCAAGAGGGCGATCATGGCCCGCAGGCCGGCGCTGCTGATGTAGTCGACGCCGCTCATCTCCAGTACGACATTTTGCTTGCGGCTGACGATCTCCTTGAGCACATTGTCAAATTGGGACGCATTGCTGCTGTCGATGCGGCCGCTGACCTTGACCAGTTCGACTCGCTTTAAATCTTCAACGTGAATATTTACAATAGATTCGGCCATGTTCAGTTGCCTCCTGTGCGTGGCGGTTCCATGTGTAGCAGGCGGATTATAACATAGGATAGACAGAAAGCGTCAACACCTTGCAGCCGTGTTATCATTTCCGCACCATGATCGACCCCGTTAGCCATTTGACGGACGCGCTGCGCGATCAGGCTGCCGCCCTGGGATTCAACCGGGTCGGTGTCATCCCCGCCGGCCCGGCGCGCCGGCTCGACGCCTACCTGCGCCGCATCGCCGACGGCATGCACGGCGAGATGGGCTACCTGGCCCGGCCGGACCGCGTCGCGCGCCGCCGCGACCCCGGCATCATCCTGCCCGGCGTCCGTTCGTTTGTGGTCGTGGGGCTGGATTATTACACGGCCGACGTGCCGCCGGAACTGGCCGCCGATCCGTCTCGCGGGCGCATCTCCAATTATGCCTGGGGCGTGGATTACCACGACGTGATGACCCCCCGGCTGGAAGCGCTGGCCGGCTGGTTGCGGGCCCAGCCCGGCGCGGGCGAGGTCGCCAGTCGCGCTTACGTCGACACAGGGGCGATTCTGGAGCGCGACCACGGNGANANGGNCGGGCTGGGNTTCACCGGCAAGAACACGATGCTCATCGACCCGCGGCGCGGCTCGTGGTTTTTCCTCGGCCTGCTACTGACCACGCAGCCGTTGCGCTATGACNCGCCGCCGGAAGCGCGGCCGGAGATGCCGTCTTGCGGCCGCTGCNCCCGCTGTCTGGTCGCCTGTCCCACGGCCGCCTTTCCCNNGCCCTACGTNCTCGANGCGCGGCGCTGCATCTCTTATCTGACGATCGANTTGAAGGGCTGGNTCCCGCGCGAACTCCGGCCGCTGATGGGCAACTGGGTCTACGGNTGCGACGTGTGCCAGGAGGTGTGCCCGTTCAATCGCTTCGCCCAACCAACCGGCGAGCCGGCTTTCTACGCGCCNNACCCCNACACGGCCGCCCCGCCGCTACTCGACCTGCTGGCTCTGGACGAAGAGGGATTTGNNCGGNGGTTCGCCAACAGTCCGATCAAGCGCATCAAGCGTGGCNGGCTGGCGCGCAANGCGTGCGTGGCCGCGGGCAATTGGGGCAGCCGCGAAGCGCTCCCGGCGCTGGTCGNCCTGCTGGGCGACCGCGATCCGCTGGTGCGCGGGCACGCAGCCTGGGCGTTGGGGCAAATCGGCGGCGAGGAAGCTCGCGCCGCGCTGGAAGCAGCGCTCGTCTGTGAAACCGACGAGGATGTGCGGCGCGAGATCGCCGGCGATTAAAATTGGCCTGGCTTACTCGACCGACTGGCGCAGGGCGCGGATATTGCGCAGCGGCGTGGTGGTCATGATGACGCAGCCCGTGCCGAGGAGCAGCCGCCGGTCACCCGTCTGCTCTCTGGCGTCGCGCGCTTCGGCCAGCGCGTCGTCCGGCCCTTCCTTGTGGATTGACCATTGGGACACGCCGCCGCTGGCCGCCGCCCGCGTACCGGCCAGCCCTTCGGCCAGGGTGATGCCGGTATCCCGGTCGTGCCAGTTGAGAAAGGCCATCGGGTAGTCGGCCACCATGTCGAACATCACTGACTTGCCGTGCAGNTGGACAATGTTGCACCACAAATCGGCCGCGCTCTCCAGCACCCGCAAATCGTAGGGGCGGCCAAAGGTCGCGAACTCGTCCCGGCTGAGCAAGGAATAGGCGGCGTGCTGGACGGCGTAGTAGATGCCGTCGANGCCCGTGGCCCGCGCCGCNTCGATGAAGCGCAGGATGCTCTCGGTCANNACCTCCAATCCCTTTCGCAACGCGTCGGGGCTGTNGCGCAGGTGGCTGAGCACCANCTCGTTCCCGGCCAGGTGCTTGGCCATCGACAGAGGCGAGAAGATGGTGGCGATGAAGGGTGTTTTGCCGCGCAGGGCGTCGCCCACCAGCCGCAGGGCTTTGATCTGCTCGGCCAGCATACCTTGCGAAGGGTCGAGCGGGCGCAGCGCTTCCCAGTCGGCCGGGGCNCGAACCGGCAAGTAGGTGATCTTGCGCGTCCCCTCAATGTGGCCTTCCCACTGCTCGCGCAGGCCCCAATCGACAACGGAGTAGCTGCTGGCCGGGCCGACCTTCACCANGTCCCAGTCGTAGTCGGCCTGCCACTTCAGATGGGCGGCGGCCAGCGCCGCGGCGTCCTGATCGTCGCCCGGCCAATGTCGCCACAGGGCCACCGGCAGCCGGTCGACGGCTTCGCCGGCGATNGCGGCTTCGAGTCTNTTTCGTTTGGTTGTGTTCGTAGTCATTTCACTGGTTCTCCCCGGCCGCGGATCNCTCAACGACGATTGCGCCGAGGATCANGCGGTCTCCGATCAGGTTACCAGCCGCGTCGGCCATGTGCAAGCGCCGCTTACTGACCATTTCATACAGGNCGACTTCGATGTAGTACGTGCCGGGGGGTAGGTCATCCGGCAGGGGCAGGCGGTAAGGATCGAGGTAGCGCTGACCCGGCAGCCACTTGGGAANCCACAAGTGGGTGGGCGNGGAGCCGCCCAGCGGCGTGTAGTCGAGCGTCACCAGCGGCCGGTTGGCGGCGTCGATAAGATGGACAAAGACGGTGTAACTCTCCTCGGCGCGGGCCAGCGATTGCCATTGCAGCAACAGGTGGATTGTGTCGCCGGGTCGCGCCGCCAATGGCTCGTCCCACACCGCCGCGCGCCGATCCAGGCCCAGACGCGCCGTGGCCGACACCAGCCCGACACGCTGACGGAAATTGGCCAGCAGGTGGCGGTTGTCCGGCGGCGGTTCCTGCGCGGTGACGGTCAGTTCGCCGAGCGCAAGGCGCCCCGACAGCTCCGCGTCGGCGCTCAGGTTNTTGAGGCCGACGGTAACCGGATATACGCCGNCCGNCAGGNCGTGGGGCANNGCGAAGTCGAACCGTTCGACGATGACCTCGCCCGGCTGCCANTCCGGCGTCGTCAGGTGGCTGTCGGTCGTGAAGGGGAATGACAGATCGCCAACGTGNACGACGGGCACGAAGTAGTCGGNCGTGGCCGCCGGGGCGCGCANCGCCAGGGTCAGCGGCACGTAGTCTCCCGCCGCCACCTCGCTTCGCGGCAGGTCGTAGGCGATAAGTTCAATTGGCTCGCCCGCGGTCGGGGGCAGGCGGGTGAGGCCATCGGGCACGCCNGCGTCGCCCGGCTCGACGACCTGATAGAGCGGGCCGTCGGGCCGCAAGCGGAACCCGGCGTCGACGATCTCGCGCCGGTAATTGCTCAGATAGACCGGGCCGCCGGGTAGCGTGGCGAAGACGCTTTCCAGCCACGGCTGCGCGGTGGAGACAAGCACCGGCGTCACATCCGCCTCGTCTGGCCAGCGCGACTCGACGAACCGCGCGTACCAGAGTGGCGTCATGTGCTCCCAGTCATTGAGAAGCGTCGCGCCTTCGGCGGAGCCTTCAAAGCGGCTGAAGACCGAATTTACATAATCATTCGCCTCGGTATAGTTGGCAAGGGAAACACGTGGCGCGTTGCGGGCGAGTTGTAGCGCCGGGCCGAGCAAGAAGAGGGTTATGGCCAGCAAGGCCGGCGCGGCATTGGGCAGCCGCAGGCGAGTGATCGTCAGCACCATCAGCCCGTACAGGCCTATGCCGGCCAGCAGGCCGACGATGAGCATGAGACCCAGGATGTAGGCCATGATGTCCTGGGCGCGCAGGCTCATTACAAATGCGTAGTTGCTTAGAAAGACCAGGCCATAGAGCAGCGCCAGCTTCCAGGGCGAGAGAGGCGTCCCGGCCGGCGGCGGTTTGCGGTCAACAACCAGCCAGACCAGGCCCAGCACCGCCAGGAATAGCACCGGCAAGGCGTATTGCAGCCGGGCGATGGACCAGAAGACCACAAGGCGCGTCGGGACGTCGGCCAGACCGAAGAAGGGCAGACTCTCGCTGAGGCCGCGGGCCAGAACGTGGTCCAGAAAACCGTTGAGCGTGTTCATCGTCGCCGGGCCAAAGGCCGGCTCCATCGGGCTGCGCAACGGGAAGTAGAGCCAGACAGCCAGCCCCATCAGCCCCAACGCGGCCGCGCCCAGCAGCGTGCGCCCCTCGCGCAGCAGACGCGGGCGGGCGACGAGAATGAAGAGGGCATAGGCCGGGAGCGAAATGGCGGTCAGCGGGTGGTGGGTGATGCCCAACCCGGCCGAGAAGGCAAAGGCGAAGAGCCAGCGCGGGCGGTCCGTGCCGCGCGCCGCCCAGCGAGTCAGGAAGAATAGGTTGGCCGACAGGAACGCGGCCGTGACGATGTGGGGGTTGGCGTGGATGGCGTGTTGCCAGTAGTTGGCCCCGAAGGCGACCGACAGCGCGGCGAACACGGCCGCGANCGTGCCCCAANGGGGCGAGACTCGCCGCCCCTGGACAACGAACAGAACCTCGGCCACCTCGCGCACCGTGCCGAAGACGAAGAGCGCCCCGGCCGTGGCCGCCGTCGCCGCCAGCAAGTGCATCCGCCACGGCACGTCACCGAAGGGAATGAGCGTTTGAAACAGCTTGCCCAGCAGGGTGAAGAAGGCGTAGCCAGGCGGGTGGGCGATGCCTAAAATATTGGCGACGAAGGTATATTCCGTCGGATCGCCGTACACCACGACCCGCGCCAGGGTCAGCACATAGGCCAGAGGAATCGCCAGCAGGGCGAGGAGGAGGGCGACGCGCCCGGTCGTGGAGGGTTGGGCCATACCAATAACTACGGTTTGCTCACCACGAACGGCGCCAGGAAGTGGAACCCGAAATCGCCGGGGTCAAGCGGGTCNTTGAGGCGCAGCCGGCCGTGGCCGTATTGCGCGTCCGGGCCGGGCAAACCCTGATTCACCGCCTGAGTTTGCAGGAAGTCCTGGATCTCACCCGGCAGGGAGGTGGGGTAGACGTTGAGCACGAGCGCTGCCGCGCCGGCGACGTGGGGCGCGGCGGCGGAGGTGCCATTGAAGCCCCGCGCGCCGTAGCTCGTAGTGGACACATTGGCGAAGGCGGCCAGNTCGGGCTTGATAAAGCCGCCGGTCGGCGCGCCGCCCGGACCGTTGGTCGGCCCCTCGGAACTGTANGTCTCGCGAACATAGGGCGGGTCCACGTCGACGGCGGCCACGGTGAGCACGGCCGCTACGTCGGCCAGATTGCCCAGGCTCATCGTCGGCACTTGCCGGTCAAGTTCGCGGTTGGGTGTCAGCAGGTGGAGGTGAATGCTTCTGTTTGTGCTGACGCGCTGGATGGCGACGCCATAGACCGCGGCCGGGCCGCTGGTGATGTAGGTGATGCGCTCGGTCGGCCGCTGGCCGGGAAGGCCGGTTTGGGCATTGTTGCTGGCGGCGACGATATCGTAGGTCGCGCCATTGTGGCGCATCAGGAGGAGGCGTAAATCCTGACTGTTGGCCGTCCAGTCGTTCCAGCGGATGGAGGGCGTGAGCGCCGTGCCGGCAGGGACCAAGTAGGCGGTTCCATTGCCGGGGCCGAAGACATTGACTTCGACGCCGGGGGCGTACTCGTGGAACCCGTCGCCATCGCTGTCGTTGAACGCGCCGCGCCAGTGGGTTTCGCGGTAGTTCCCGGCGGCGGTTACCCAAAGGATGCCGGCGGCCCGCGCCTTCTGGGCCATGGTTGCAAAACGGCCGGTGCCGTCGCCGGGCGTGACGTTGATGAACGTCAATGAGGTAGAGATGATGTCTACNCCCTGGCTGATCGCGTAATCCACCGCCTCGCCGAGGTCGACGTCGGTGCTGATCTTGAGCAGGTACAACCGGGCATCGGGGGCCATATCATGGACGATCTCGGCGCAGGCCGTGCCGTGGCGCGTCGAGCCGTCGACCTGGGCATCGGTCTGGCCGTCGGCGAAATTCTTGACCGTGACGCTGNCGGGCAGATCGTTGCCCAATCGGGCGGGGTAGCCCATGAAGCCGCCGTCAATGACGGCAATGCTCACGCCCTGCCCGCGCCAGCCGGCGGCGTGCCAGGGTCCGGCCCCGGCCGCGGCCACNCCTTCCGTCAGGGCGGCGATAGCGTCGCTCTCTTCCAGCTCGATCGTATTTGGCGTTTGAATGTATTGGACAACAGGCTCGGCGGCCAGCGCCGGCAAGTTCTGGGACGGCAGCCAGGCCTGCAACAGCCCGTCCAATGCGCCGGTGACTTCGCCGCCGGCCTGGCTGACCAGCGCCCGAACGGTCGGCTCGTCTTCGGACTGGACGACAATCTGCACCTGGACCCGGCCGGCGGCGCTCAGCCCCGAGGCTTCTATCGCCCGCTCGTCGCCGGCGGCCAGAAGGGCCAACGCGCTATCGAGCTTGGGATTAGCGGCCGCGGCGCGTTCCTCGGCGACGGGCATCTCGCGCAAGTCAAGCCCTGCTGGCAGGGAAATGACCTCCCACTCCTCCCCCTCGGAAACGGCGGCGACGGAGTTGGCGGCAAGCCCCCCGCAAAGGAGAACGGCCAGCAGCGTGACGGCGATGAGTTGTTTGATCATGCGCTGAGTATTATCCAAAAATTAGGTTGAGACGGTAACCCTAACCGGTTGTTCACCTGCCGAGCAAGCGATCATAGACCGCGGACGTCTCGCCGGCGGCGCGCTCCCAACTGAAGCGGGCGGCCTGCTCCAGCCCCAGTGCCTGTCGCCGGCGGTACTCGTCGCGGTCGGCCAGTAGGCGGCCGATCACCGCGGCCATCTCTTCGGCATCAGTCGGGTCGAAGTAGGCCGCGGCGGCGCCNCCGACTTCCGGGTGACTGCTACTGTTGCTGGCGGCGACGACCTGCCCACAGGCCATGTGCTCCAGGATGGGCAGGCCGAAACCCTCATAGAGGCTGGGTTGGACGGCCAGCGACGCCGCGGCGATGACCGCCGGCAAATCCTCGTCGGGAACCCAACCAAGCGGCCGCACCAGGTTCTGTAACCCCTCAGCCTCGATCCGCGCGAAAAATTCATCGAAAAGCCAACCCCTGCTCCCGGCCAGGAGGAGGTGTAGATCTGGATTTGAGTAGTGAAGGATCTGGAAGGCATCGAGCAGGCGCATGAGGTTTTTACGCGGCTCGATTGTGCTCAAGTGCAGGAGGAACCGCTCGGGCAAGGCGTAAGCGTGGCGGACGTGGTCGATCCTGGCCGGGGACGGGGGTTTGAAATGGGATGCGGCGGCCTCATACACAACCGTCACTTTATNCGGATCGACGTTATAAAACTTGACGAGATCGCGCTTGGTTGCCTCCGACACGGCGATGATCGCCGACGCTCGCTCAACGTAGAGTGGCATGGCCCGATTGAGATACCAGTAGTTGAGCCGCTTGTGGTAGTCGGGAAAGAGCTTGTAGATCAGGTCATGGACAGTCAGCACCGTGGGCGCGCCGCGCAGGGGCAGCAACAGGTGCTCGGTGCTGTGGAAGAGCTCGACACTGGGAACCAGACGGTTGAACGGCACCCGGCCGTAATGGCCCAGCAGGACGGCCATGCGCCACGGCTTGTAGCCCCAGGCGACCTCGCGTCGCGGGGCATCGGCCGGCAGCGATTCGGGAAATCGCCCCTCGCCGCCCCGATTGTAGAAAAGGGTGTAGCGGTTGGTGTCGCGCGCCAGCAACGCGGCCGCTAGCCGCTCGCTGTAGCGACCCAGCCCGGCTTTGCTGTGGACGGCGGCCGAGATATCGACGTAGATCACGACAGGGGCGCGATGGCGATGCTAGGGCGCTTAGAGCGCGCCCAAGACGCGGCGCGTCAGCACGGCGGCCATCTCGGCGCGGTAGGCGGCTTCGCCGCGAAAATCGCCGGGGTGGTCCGAGGATGCCGCCGCGGCCTGGGCAGCCGCAGCGATGGCGTCTTCGTTCAGCCCGCCGCTCAGCGCCGCTTCGGCCGCAGTAAGGTGCACCGGGCGCGGGCCAATGCCGGTGGCCGCCAGCCGGATCGCGCCGCCTTCGGGTCGCCAGCCGGTGACGGACACGATGGGGTAGTCGGCCGGCGTGCGGGCCACGCGCTCGGACGCGCCCTGGCCTGCGGGCCAGAACACCAGGATGTCGGTAATCAACCCCGGCAGTCGCTCGTCGTCCTGCAGATACGTAGCGAGCGTCACCGTTTCCGCGGCCGGCAGCCGCAGGCTCACCGTGGCGTCGAGGACGAGCAGCGCGGCCAGCAGTTCGCTATCCGGCAGGCGCGAGGCGATCACGCCGCCCACGGTGGCCGCGTTGCGGTAGGTATTGGGACCGGCACGGCGAACAGCGTCGCGCAGGAGCGCGGCCGCGCCTTGCAGCGAAGCCAGGGGAGCCAGGAACTCGTCCAGCGTCGCCAGCCGCACCATCGCGCCGATGCGCAGGAGGCGACCGTCGTCGGCCCAACTGNGGTGATCCAGCCCCGCGTTTTGCAGGTCTACGACGGCGGCAGCTGTCCCCTGCTCGGTGGCCAGCAGAGCCGTGCCACCGGCGAGCGGCAAGGTATTAGGTTGGCGCAAAAAGCGCAAGGCCTCATCTAGGNTGGTGGGCCGGTAGTAGGCGACGGGTTTTTGTGGCATGGTGATTAATTTCCCTAATATTAATGCATCCACAGATTACACAGATTTCGCAGATTTTGAGAGTCGAAACTCTATGAAGTCTGTGACAAATTTAGATTTTTGTGAATAAGGTTCAAGGCAATTTAGGTGTCATCTTAACGCGGGAAACACCGCGGCGCAAGCGGACGAACGCCAAAAAATGCGATCAGGAATATTAGAACCCGGATGACGTGGAGCGCGCAGATGATTACGGCCAAAAAGTGCGGTTGAGGCGGAGCGGCCAATTACTGTCCCCGGTAGGAAGGGCCGCCAGGACGAACCACATCCGCGAAAACCAGTGAAGTCTGTGCCATCCGCGTCCCATCCTTCAGCTCTCAGACATACCGCAACTTTCCTGAGACCNAATAGCCCGCCGCATATTGAGCCAACTATGTTATAATGCGCGCGCGCCGCGCGNGCTTCCTTCCCGGAGCGCGGCAACCCGGACGGCCATNTCGCGTAATGTAATTGGAAGAGGCCGAAGCAACCCCGGCGCATGATATGGGTTATCATTTATATGGGTTGCGAAAGGAAGGAGTTGTTTTTATCATGATCGAAGCGATAAGTGGTCTTAGCGCCGCCTTTGGACTCTCGGGCAGCGCCGGATTAAACGCCTATATCCCCTTGCTAATGGTCGCGCTGGCGGCCCGTTTTCCAGTGTCCGACCCGCTGGTCAAGCTGCAAGCGCCTTATGATTTATTGGGTAGCTGGTGGGCGATTGGCATCATCGCTGTCTTGCTGGTCATCGAGATCGTGGCTGACAAGATACCGGCTGTGGACACGGTCAACGACGGCATCCAGACCTTTATCCGGCCCGCCGCCGGGGCCATCCTATTCGCGGGCAGTGCCAATGTCGTGACCGATATTCACCCGATCCTGGCCCTGGGCGCGGGGTTGTTGGTAGCCGGCGGCGTCCATGCGACGAAGACGGCCGCGCGGCCGGTCGTCACCGTCACGACGGC
>JAACJX010000210.1 GCA_014237545.1 Ardenticatenia bacterium
TAAAAAGAGTGGAATGCTTGTCACTCATTGAGCAACAGGAAATTGCAATCACCACGAAGAATGACCAGAATGTAGTTATAGTCCGATTCGGTCTCGTATATTTGACCGGCATAGGTCTTGATGCCCCCGCGCAGCCAAAGAGCCAGCGCCGGCAACAGCAAAACCGGCAGCAGCAGCGAACCGACACGCAACGCGCGGTCGCCGGTGGAGGCCCACAATCCGACCAGCCCCACCCCCAGCAGCACAGCCCCGAAAATGACGGCCGCCAGGCGCGACCCGGCCAGCGGGATAACAACCAGGACAGGCAAGTAAGTGCCGAGCAGGCTACCCAGGGTCGAGATGGCATAGACGCGCCCGCTGATTCGGCCCGCCTCATTGACATCCCGCACGGCGAGGCGAATGGCAAACGGCGAGAGGCAGCCCAGAAGAGTGACCGGCACGACCAGGGCCAGGATTACCAACAGTAGCGAGCCGGCGACTGCGTTGACGTTCATCATCGCCAGGGCCGAGGCCGCGTCGCGCAGGATGGCGCTGGTAAGAAGGAGAAAGAAAATGGCCAAAAATCCGGCCGCGGTGACAAGGCCATAGAAGACGTGCTCCCTTGGGAAACGGTCAGCGATTCGCCCGCCGATAAAGTAGCCGGCGGTGAGCGAAAGGAGCACCAGGCCAATCACATTGGCCCAGACAATATTGGACGTCCCATAGACGGTTTGCAGCAACCGGCTNGCGGTGAACTCNATCGCCAGGGTACTCATGCCGGCCACAAAAACGGTCAGTAACAAATAACGGCGGCCGGCCACAGATTCAGTTGNCATAAATCTATATTGANACGCAAGCGCTTCAATTATTCATCCGCCAAATCAAAAACCGCCCTCATTTGCTCGGCCGAGAGCCGGCCCGTGTTGCGGAAGATCATTGTCAGCGGTTGATCATACACAATAAAACTCTCGTCGGCGCGGCCCAGAGACAGACCGGGCGACTGNCCCAGGTAATCGGTCACCANGNCCGGCGGCCGCAGNCCGGGCCAGCCGAAGGTATCGGCGCGCCATTCGACGCCCAACAGCTGGGGCGCTCGTCCGCCNACCCNGNCGGGTTCGTATCCCAACGCGCCATCGAACAGGAGCTGGTGGTACTGGCCAGAAAGCGGGTACCGCTCCGGCAACCGCGGTACCACCCCATACACTCGATTCGACAAAATTGTGAGATAATCGGCTCCGGCCAGCAATTCGAGATTGGCCATCAGGCGGGCCTTGTTGTCGGCCGCGTCGGGATATGTCAGCCAGGTCAATTCGACATTGGGGTATTCGCTCCGCGCNCGNNGTTCGCCGCTGATGNTCAGATTCACCGGCAGAGAATCATCCCANTGTTCGCTGAGGATCNTCGTNNCNGAGGGGACATTCTCATATATCCAGCGGGAAGCGGCGTTCCAGGGATGCTCGGCGCGATANAGGCCCACAAAGGCGACGGCGTAGANNNCGGANNCGAGCAGAACNATCCCGGCGAACGCATACCGCCCGGCCGGATAACGCCANCGCCATANCAGCGCAGCNCCAAAGATCAACAAAAAGGGGATGACCGGCTGCGTATAACGCAGGAACTTCACGTAGAAGCTGCCGGTCAGTAGCACGTACGGCAAGACCCACAGGAGGACAACGACCACTGGCTGGGCGACGAGGCGAGCCAGCGCATCCCGTCCGTTAGGTGACCCTCGCAGCGAGCGGATGACCTCCCAGACCACCCACGCCAGGCCGGCCAGCGCCACGAATGCCATGATCGGCCCCAGCCCCCAGCGGGCCAGCATCTCGGCATAGTAGATGTANGGCGTCGTGCCGGCATACTGCCGGGTGAAGCCGAGGTCGGCCCGGCCGCTGACCATCGCGTTTTGCGTTACTATGTTTTGCAAATAGCATGAATGGGACAGGAGCGCGNTTAAGGAGGTAGTCNCATGCTCAATNTCTTGCGGGATGCAGGACCAATCGAGAACGGCAAAGGGATTGGTTATCGCAAAAGTTATGAGCGTGACAGCAACGCCGAAGCCTGCCCAACGGAGACGTTTTCCAGGCGCGCCAGTTACAAATGATAGCCACAGCAAAGGGAGCAGGAGGAGCACGGCTGTAAATTTTGAGCCAATCGCCAGCCCCACCATGATCGCCGCCATAATGAAATGCAGGCGCTTCCGCCGATCCTCTTTTTGTCCGACGCCAGAACGGTCGCGCGCCGCAACCANAAAGAAAACGGCCGCCGTCACGAAAAACGTCAGGTAGGGATCGCTGGTAAAGAAGTGGGCGAGTTGAATGTGGAGCACGGCCACAGCCGCCATCGCCGCGGCCAGCAAACCGGCGGCGGGACCGTAAAGCCTCCGCCCCAGCAAAAATATGAACAAGACGGTGCCGGTATCAAACAGGGCTGTCAGGAACCGGCCCACGGCTGCCAGGTGGTGAAACTCGATGCGGCCCGCGCTGTTGAGGACATCGGCCGACAGAGGCCACTCGCTGGGGAGCACGCGCAGCAGCGCGGGAGCTAGCCGCTCAACCAGCCGCGTCGCCGCCACGCCCAGATACAAGGGCACATGCCCATAGGCGAAATCGCGCGGCTCCCCCTGTAAAACAACAATCCCTTCGCTACTGGCCTCGGGAGGCCAATGGAAGGGATTGAATGTCGATGTTTCCGGCCGCCATTGGGCGGCCCAATTATCCTGTCCGATCGATGGAAATTCGATCGTCGTGGCTACCCACGTAATGTATCGCTCATCTGGATGGTGGTGTTGGAAACCATCCCAATCCAGACCGGTCAGGCGTAACGCGACAGCCGACAGCAGGATAACCGCCAGTGCAATGCGCTGCGCTCGGGTCACGGCAGAAGCGGACTAAAAGTCTTCGTCTTCCTTCTTGCCTCTGGCAATCACTTCGACGTCCTCGGCCGAGGCATCGCCTTCGAGTTCTGCTTCC
>JAACJX010000209.1 GCA_014237545.1 Ardenticatenia bacterium
CGCGGATACCATCTGGGCAGGCGATACCGCCGCGGCGATCATCAGCGGCAACCAGGCGCAGATGGACGCGATTTATGGCGCCGGGGAGATTGCCAGGTCGGCCGGCGCCTACATCGCTACACCGGGCAACCTGGTCAAGATTGCCGGGTTGAGCGGCCTCGTGATTGGCGTGTCGATCCTGATGGAGCGGCGCAGGAAGCGTCCCCCGGCAGGCCGTTCGCTACGCTAATCCTTCTCCTTTGTCTGAAGCCGCCCTCCTCGCGCCGGGTTGCTCCTGGCCGTGGCGGCGGCTTTCTTGCCTCTCCGAACAAAGACTGAACACCGATCGCATCGGTTGACTTGGGTCTGATACCTGATAAAATTTAACCAGTGTTAAATTTGAGACTAACACTGTTTAATAACAGATCTTGTCTTTTGTCATACTTCAAACGTAACAAACAACACTACCGCCAAAAAGACGCGCCGATCTACAATGATTCAAAGGCCGGGCGGGCCAGGGCAAGCACCCACCCGCGGCCGGGAAGCCATTCATGACCGACCTGAACCAAGTCGCACAACCGGAAGAAGCCGAGGAAGAAAGCTGTCTCGAACTGCTGGATGAGGCCGTTGCCGCCCACGACGGCATTCTCGACGTCGAACTGGACACGGCCGCGGAAAAGGTGACCTTCGCCTATGACCCGCGCCGCGTGGACGAGGGCGATATCGCCCGGCTGGCCCACGAGGTCGGCCCTATTTTGCAAGACCGCTGGCAGACCTGCACCATGCGGCTGGAGAAGCGCGGCGGCCGCGCCTGCGAGTCGTGCGCGCTGAATCTGGAACGGCAAGTGGGCCAGCTGCCGGGCGTGCGGCGGGCCACGGCCAGTTTCGCCGGCGGGGTCATGGCCGTTCACTACGACGACGCGCTCATCTCGCCCCAGGACATCGCCCGGCGGGTGGAGGGCTTCGGCGTGGGGGTCGGCCCATCGTCGTCGGCCTTGCCGTCGGAAGCTGAGCTCGCGGCGGTCGTCGGCCGGTGGTCAGCGGCCAAAGCGTGGCTGACGCCGCAAAAGCTCCAGGCGATCCTGACCCTCATCACCTTTGTAACCATGATGGCCGGGTGGCTGGTCGAACGGTACGCCACGGCCGCGCCCGCATGGGTGGCCACGGCGCTCTACGTCGTGGCTTATGTGGCTGGCGGTGCGTTCGGGTTGAAGGGCGGCATCGAGTCGCTCATGAACCGGACGATCGACATCGACTTGCTCATGATCCTGGCCGCGCTGGGCGCGGCGTTCGTCGGCGAGCCGTTCGAAGGGGCGATGCTGCTCTTCCTCTTC
>JAACJX010000505.1 GCA_014237545.1 Ardenticatenia bacterium
CCCCGGCATCAAGGACATCCCTGACCGGGTCGATTCGGTGCTGGTGGAGATACCCGACCCCAACGGGCCGTGGGGGGCGCGCGGCATGGCCGAGATGCCGTTCATGCCGCTGGCCCCGGCCGTCGTCGCCGCGCTCCACGATGCGACGGGGGTGTGGTTTGATGAGATCCCGCTGTTGCCGTGGCGGGTGGTGGAGGGGTTGCGAAGCACATAACTTGAAATCGCAACCCCACGATCTTATCGCAATATTTTCGGAAGAAACAGTTGCTCGGTCAGCGCGATCCCGGCCGGAACAGAGATTTCTGTTGCTTCTCCTTCCTGCGGTCGCAACGGCGACCCGGCATCGAGAATGAATTGAATAGTTGCAGCCGGGTTTACACTTACGGTCGTAATGTAGATACCCTCGTCGGCATTGGCTGTTGAGAGAATTAGCGAGAACGCACCGGCCTCATCAGTAGTAATGGTTCCAAGGTCGTGTCCGTTGACGTTCACGGTCGCTTCCTCATTGGCTGGGTAGTCGCTGCCGCTGAGCGTGAAGAAGCTACCGGGAGCTCCACTCCAAACATTGATTTCTAATTCAGGAGACGTTTCATAACTTAGGACTCCACCATCCCCAGTAATCCAACCATTTGAGGAAGAGAGCATATCGATCCCAAGAAGTTCGCTGGACGACTGTGAAGAAGGCCCAGCGAATTCCGACCATAATCCTCCGTCCCAATGCAAAATGGTACCTTTGTCCCCCACAATCCAGCCTTCGTCAGCAGAGACCATGTCCAGGGCAAATAAGCGTTCGTCAACAGGGCTCGGCACCTCATTCCAAGAAGTGCCATTCCATCGTAAGATGACCCCCGGTTCATCGTCAACTTCACCAGTATTGGGATTAAAAACTCTTCCGCCCCCGACGATCCAGCCATCGGTCGTCGATACCATGGATATGGCATTTAGAATCCTATCAACGGGTTTTCCAGCGTTGACCCAATCCGTTCCATTCCAGTGGTAGATCCCATCTCCAATCGACCACCCATCTGTGGAAGATACCATATCAATACCGTTACCAGTAAAGTCACTGAAATTTTGTTTAAAAAGCTCCCACGATGTTCCATTCCAATGGTAATATATCGTACCAAAGTTAAAAGGTCCGGATGCCCATCCCTCGGAGGGTGATAGCATATCGATAGATTCCATCGAAACAGCGTTGGGAGCCTCTATATTCCCGTAAAAATTCCAGGTATTGCCATTCCATCGATAAATAGACGATGTAGCAAGATTAGAAGATCCACTGAGTGGTCCGCCGAGCACAACCCAACCGTCCGTGGCTGACAGCATGAAAATGTCGCCCCGAACAATATTTTGTGTATGAGATAGTGCATCGAAAAAAGCCCAGTCTTGGCCATTCCAACGGTAAAGACGGGCATTATCGGAAGTTAATTTTAAGACCCAGCCATCATCGGCCGAGATCATATCAATCCTATCGCCAAAAATAGCGTCATCCTGAACGACCCATCCGATCCTCTGCGTCAAAGAGGGTCTGCTTGGCTCCGCCACGACATGGCGGGCTAAAAGCGCAAGTCCTAAACACCCTAAAATGTACAATGCCAAAACTAGTGACACTCGACGCCAGACATTACTTGAAGACATGGCTACCCTCCTAGGCATACCTACATAACGAAACATTGACCGATATTCATTCCCGCAACGCCGGAACAAAGCACAACTGAAGCGTAGCGTAATCAAATAAAATAACAATGGATGGTTGCTTAAAAAATCACGGCGATACTTTTATGTCAGGAATAGATACCCGTCGGTTTTGCAAATTGCTCGTGATATGTTGAGTTTATTTGAGCAATATGCTATAATTTCACCATGTATCGCCTTTTGTTCACAAAACAGGCGCAACGCTCTTTGATAAAGCTGCAGAAAGACAAATCGGCCGCCATTATGCAGAAGTTGGAACAGATCTCGAAGGATCCGTACGCGCATCATAACAACGTGACAAAGTTACAGAATCGCCCTGGCTTTCGCCTACGTGTAGGCGATTGGAGAGTCATCTACGAAATTCGGAACGAGGAATTGGTGATACTAGTGCTCAAGATCGCGCCACGAGGAGAGGTTTATCGATGAGCGTGCAGGTGATACTGAAAGAAGGCAAGCCGGAATATGCGGTCATTCCCTACGAGGTCTACGTGCGGCTTGTCGAAGATGCTGAGATGCTAGAAGATATTCGCGTCTACGACGCCGCCGCGCGGGCCCTCGCAAACGGCGAAGAACTCGTTCCGGCCGATGTCGTCTATGCCCTCCTTGATGGCGCCAACCCAATTCGTGTCTGGCGCGAGTATCGCCGCCTCCCGCAAGGCGCGTTGGCCGCGGCGGCCGGCATCAGTTCCTCTTACCTATCGCAACTGGAAACCGGCAAGCGCACAGGTACGGCCGAGGTTCTTAGCGCGATTGCCGGGATATTGAATGTGGACGTAGATGATCTAATTCAATAGCTTCTTCTTATGCTCTTCCCCAATCACCCCATCCTCCTCCGTGGCGGCGGCGACCTGGCCACCGGCGTCGCCTATCGCCTGCACCACGCCGGGTTCCCGGTGATCGTCACCGAGCTGGCCCGGCCGCTGGTCGTCCGGCGGCGGGTGGCGNTGGCNACNGCCGTGCTGGAGGGAGAGATCACCGTTGAGTCGCTGCGCGCCGTTCGCGTTGAGACGCCGGCCGAGGCATGGACACTGGCAGCGAAA
>JAACJX010000030.1 GCA_014237545.1 Ardenticatenia bacterium
CCGATGATGATGCCCAGCAGAAAGAAGCCCAGGCCAGAGATATAGAACGGCCGGCCGGCGTGTTCGGCCGGCTGCCCGCCGCCGGTCGCCGCCGGTCGCATGCGCCACAACTGGGCGATGAGCAGGCTCGCGGCGATGAACACCAGCGTCCCGCCGGTGTAGATCAGCGCTTCGTTAATGATGGGGATGCCCACCAGCAGCATCAGGATGCCGATGTTGAGCGAGAGCCAGATATCCCAGCGAAAAGCCGGCCGCGGCCGCCCATAGCGAATGGCCACGAGCTGGGGTAGCGTGCCGAAGATGGCTTCGGTCATCGCCCCCAGGGTGATTAGGTGGACGCGCAGCCAGCGCAGGCCGTTGAACCAGGGCAGCAGGCTGAAGCTCGTCAGCGATGCATCGGCCGCCGCCACCACCGCCGCGCCGACAAACAGGGCGGTCATTAGATAGTACAGATTCATCAANTNACCTCCAGGCGCGAACGCGCCGGTCACGCGATGCGCGTGGCNAGAAAGGCNAGTTGCGTTTCCGCTTCCAGGCCNCGGGCCGCGCCGGCCGGCATGACGATCGTTGTTCCGGCTGTCACGCGCAGTCTCTCGCCATCAACCGTCATCCAGCCGCTGCCGGTCAGGAAATGGTAAATGGCCGACGCCTCGGGATGTTCCGGGATGCGCTGGCCCGGCTTAAGCCCGGCCATGATCACCTTGACNTTGTCATCGACCATCAGCATGGTGGGCTGGGGGCCGTCCTCGCCATAGGTGACTTGCGCTTGCCAATCAGGTATATATTTTGTCTGTGACATGAANATGTGTCCTGGGTATCGATTGTATCCTTGTCTCTATTCAGTCTCGTGTCGCGGCAGNTCGTTCCAGCCGCCCGGCTCCAGCCGCAAGCAAATGCACTCCGGTTCGATGGCCGTCACCCGCCCTATGGGCGCGAGGCGGTAATCGCCGGTCGGCGGCAGGCGGCCCAGCAGCAGGTGCGTGGCCGTCTCGTCATCCTCATCCAGCGCGATGCCGGCGATGATGGCCACCGCCCGGCCGGACTCGTCGACAACGAGCATGCCGCGATGGATCTCGCGGGAACCGTACCGGCCGCTCACCATCAGGTGGGCCGGCTGTTCGTCAGGCGCGGCCATGGCGGATCTCCAGGCCTCAGGCGCGGCCGCCGTAGCGCCGGTAGCCGGCCACCAGCACGCCGACGATCACCGCCGCGGCGACGACGTGGAGAAAGGCGGTGATGGTGCTGGCCAGCAGAGTTTTATCCGGCACGGGCAGGATGTAGTCGGGGATGAAGCTGAGGACCAGCACGACGAGCGAGATGCGGACGAAAGCCCGCGCGGGGTCGGCGCGCCGTCCCGCCAGCCAGGCNAAGAGCGCCGTGGCCAGGAACGCGGGGATGATGGTGAACAGAGCCGTGCGCGGATAGCTGTCCAGGGGTTTGAACAGCGCGGCGTCGGGCCAGATAGACAGGGCCAACCACTGGACGGCCAGCACGGCCGCCGCGGCCAGCACGGCGGCGATGGCTCCCAGCGTCAACCATTGGCCCATCGAGGGCCGGGAACGGGATTGAACATTCAATGCGGTCATGGGCTTGTCTCCTGCTTTGCGCGTGGATTGGATATCTGGCTCGCAGGATAACCCATCATCGGGCAGGGGTCGCCGACTTTTGTCGGGTCGAGCCGTCACCCGTTCGCAATCAGTAAAGCCTGGCCGGTTCAGGCCGGATATTCGCTCTTCCCGTGGCGAAATCCAGCGAAATTCAACCGCGCCTATCGGCTTTGTCGCGAAGCATCGAATCAGGCGGCCAGCGCTTCCAGGGCCGGGCGGTCGAGAAGGCGAATCTGCTGCCGTTCGACGACGATCAGCCCATCGCCCTCCAGGCCGCGCAGCGAGCGCTGCACGACGTCGGGGACGGTGCCGAGCCGCGCCGCCAGTTCGGCCTGCGTGAACCAGCGCGGCCGCAACACCACGTCGTCGCTGGCGCTCTCCAGCAACANCCTTGCCAGCCGCCCCGTCACCGGCCGCAGCGACAGANCAGTGACGAGAGAAACGAGGAAAAGCATCCGCTCGGCCAGTTGCTCGATGACGCTCTGGGCGAAGTCGGGCCGCTCGCGCATGAGACGCGTGAGCGTGGCGCGGGGGATGAGCCAGACGCCGGACGTCTCCAGCGCGATGGCCGTGGCCGGGTTGGGGCGGCGCGTGAAGACGCCGAGCTCGTTGAACGTGTCGCCGGCCTCCAACACCCGCAAGGTCTGCTCGCGCCCGGCGGCGGAATATTTCACGGCCTTGGCGTAGCCGTAGGCCAAAAAGTAGAGNCCGGGCTGGGCCTCGCCNTCCAGCACGATGACCTCGCCCGCGCGATACTCGCGCCACTGNGTCTCGGCCGCCATCTGGGCCATTGTCCCGTCGTCCAGCGATTGAAAGAGGGAGACGGTNCGCAAGCGCTGGATAATTTGCTCNGTCGTTGGGCGCGTCGGCATNGGGGAATTATANCACTGCCGNGCCNAACGGGACGGGCATTCNCAGGGGGTATNGCCAANCCTCGCCCTGTTGACGCCGCTGGAAACAAAAACGGCCTGCCGAAAGCAGACCGTACAAGCCACAAATCTCAGCGACCCGTGTGAATCTTTGAAATCTGGGTGAGCGGATGATGGGNCGNTTAGTTCGCGCTGTAGGTCTCGACCACGCTGTTGGTCGTGCCGTGCTCGTTCGGGACGTACTTGTCGGCCGCGTCGTCATTCACCCATTCGGAGTTGTTGACCAGGTAGCGGTACTGGTAGCTGCCGTTGGCCGGCAGGCGCAGCTTCGTCGCAAATGTGCCCTTGCTCTTCTTCATCGCCACCGGCTCCCAGCCGTTGGCTTCGCAGACCAGCGCGACTTCCTTCGCGTCGGCCGGCAACTCAAAGGTCACTTCGTATTCGTCCTTCGTCTTCACGTACTTCTTTTTCAACATGACAATATCTCCTTCCAGAAAGGTAGTGTGTTCCTTCAATTTTGGAAAAACTTCGGGATTGGCCGGACCAATTCGGCCGGTGAAACAACTTTGATTATAAGAATCGCCCCGGCAGTGTCAATATGCCGGGGCNTCGTNGATCAACGATAGGGGGCATTCTCTCAGCTAATTATCAGACTGGCGGCCCAATTTTTCGGTTCGGCGGGCCGGAAAGCCGCTCCATTGCGGCGGTCGCCCCTTGCGGCGCGGCCTATTCGGGCCAGTAGTAGACCGACGATTTGCCGTTGGCGGGCGGTTTGTCGAACCCCTCCGGCACGCAGCGCACGGCCCGCACGTTCACCAGCGCCTCGATCTGATGCAGGATGCGCACCATCTGGCGCGGGCTTGTCACCTCCAGCTCCATCTCTATGTACAGCTCGCCGTCCATCTTGGGCCGGAAGGTGCAGATGTGGCGGATGTTGACATCCTTCTCTTCCATCAACTGGGTCATCTCGTGCAGCAGCCCGGCCCGGTCATAGACATCCACGTGGAGCGGCACGATGCGCGCCTGGCGTTTGTCGGTTTCGCCCCAGCCCAGCTTGAGCAGCCGCGTGTTGAGCTCCGGCCGGCCGCGGTCGGCGTTGATCGTCCAGCACCCGTCGCGATGGATGGTCAGGATGCCGTCCTGCCGCAGATAGCCGACGATGAGGTCGCGCGGCCGCGGGTCACAGGTCGCGCACAGATGTAGCTTGTCATTGTTGGCGTTGGTGATGATATAGGTGGAGCCGTCGGCCGCGCAGACGAGATTGCCCTTAGGCAGCAAGGGGCCATCGGCCCAATGGTCGTCCATGATGCGCGTGGACAGCACGGTCGGCAGCAACTCGGCGCGGCCCAGACTNTAGTANAGTTCCGCCTTGTCTTCATACTCGAACAGCCGGGCNATCGCNTCGTGGTCGAGATCGTTNAGCCCCAGCATCCGNAACTCGTGGAGNAGGATGTCGCGCCCCTGCTGNGTNGCGTCGGACTTCGACAGCTTGCGGAACCAGCGCCGGGCATAGGAGCGACCATAGGACGTGGTGATGTAGCCCAGATCTTCGTCNAGCCACGACCGGCGGGGNTGGGCGCGCGCGTGCTTGGTGATGCGCACCTGGTCGCCGTTCTTCAGCGGCTTGTTGAGCGGAAAGGGCAGATCGTTGACCAGCGCGTCGCGGGCCTGGTTGCCGAGCGCGGAATGGATCTTGTAGGCGAAATCGAGCGGCGTGCTGCCCCGGGGCAATTCGTAAGGATCGCCGTCCTTCGAGTAGACCCTGATCTGCTCGCTCAGCACGTCCTCGACGGCGCCGCGCGCCCCGGCGATGGGGTCTTGCGGTTCAACATTGATGCTCTTCGAGATGTTGGCGAAGAACTCGTCCACGCGCTCGGCCAAACCGGCCGACCACAACGGCGTGCCGGCATAATACCACTTGGCCAGGACGCCTATCTGCGCGATCCGGTCCATGTCCACCGTGCGCAGTCGCACCTTGAGCGGCTGGCCGTTGCTGTGGACGAGCGTCGTGTGCAGCGACTGGTAGAGGTTCTCGCGCCGGACGGAGATGTAGTCATCGAAACGGTTGGGAACGACCGGCCACAGGTGGTGGATATAGCCCAGGGCAGTGTAGCAATGAATCGGGTCTTCCATCAGCACGGTGATGCGCAGCATCCGGTCGACGTCGCGGAAGCCGGTGTCCTGCTTTTCCAGATCGCGGTAGACAGTATAGATGTTCTCCGGCGACATCTTGACGTCGACCACCGGCAGGTTGCTCTCCGCCAGACAGTCGATGATCTGCTCGCGCACGATCTCGAACAGCGGGGCCTGGGCGCGCGCCAGCCGCTCCAGCTCGGCGCTGATAGACTCNTAGACGTGAGGCTGCAAGACCTCGAGCGACAGCCCTTCCAGCTCGCTCTTCACGTTCCACATCCCCAGGCGATAGGCCAGCGGGGCGAAGACGGACAGCGTCTCCTCCGCTTTGGCCCTCTGCCTGTTGGGAGACATGCCGTGGATGGTGCGCATGTTGTGCAGCCGGTCGAACAGCTTGATGATGACGACGCGCACGTCGGCCGTCATCGCCTGGAGCAGCTTCTGGAGCGTCGCCTGTTGCACCTCTTCGGGCGTCAGCGTCTTGCTCTCCTTGGCCACGCCGCGTGTCACCTCTTTCAGCTTGGTCACGCCATCAACCAGGCGGGCCACCTCCGGCCCGAACTCGTCGCTGATCTCCTCCAGGGAGATGCGGGTGTCCTCGGCGATGTCGTGGAGCAGCGCGGCCGAGATGGCCGCCGCGTCCAGCCGGTAGCCGGCCAGATAAGTGGCGACCGTGAGGGGATGGGTAAAAAAAAGCTCGCCGGTCTTGCGGCGTTGTGTGCCGTGCTCCCGGCGAGCGAATTCGAACGCTTCCATTACCTGAAGGCGATCGGTGGGGTCAAGATATGCATTGGTAAGAGCAAATAATTGCTCGGCGTCGGCAACCATAAGTTCGCGATCGACCATATAAACTATCGTCATACCTATCTGTTGCCAGACGGGCGCCGCTAGTGGGGACGGCGAAATGCAACCAGCTAGGTATATCCCCTCATTATACCTTTTGCGGCGCAAAAATAACAGGGGAATTCGGTAGCCCNCAGGGCTTTTCAGTTTTTGATGGACAGGACCAAACGGGTAGGGGTGAGGCAGCGGCGAATTCACNTTCGCCATGCAGATGCCTCCGGTCTCGCCGCTGCCTCGCCCTTCTGCGGCCGAGGGTCAGGCAACCGGGCAGGAAGGCCGCAGGGTTCCCGGCAACGGCCGTCCCGGTTGCCTGACCCCTAAGCCTCACGATCAACATTGTAGGGTAAACAATGTTGACTACTGAAAAATCCTGCGGCAGTCCGGTCGCGGGCGGACGCGCTACTTCTTGAAATCGACGAAGCGATAGCCGACGCCGCGCTCCGTCAGAATGTACTTCGGATCGGCCGGGTCTTCCTCTATTTTTTTCCGCAGGTAGTTGATGTAGAGGCGCAGGTAGTGGGTCTCGTCGCGATACTCATAGCCCCATACCTTGGCCAGCAGCGTGTCGTGGGGCACAACCCAGCCGGCGTTCTGGATAAGGTGGTTGAGCAGGCGATACTCCGTCGGCCGCAGGTCGATGCGCTCGCCATTGACGATCACCTGATGCCGGTTGAAATCGATCGACAGCCGGTCGTCGATGCGCAGCACCGTGCGCGGCGGCGGCGCNGGCCAGTGGGCGCGGCGCAACACGGCCCCTACGCGACTGGTCAGAACCCGCGGGCTGAATGGCTTGGTGATGTAGTCGTCGGCCCCCAGCCCCAAGCCGCGGGTGATATCTTCTTCGTCGTCGCGCACGGTCAGCAGGATGACCGGCATGGTCGAGATCTCGCGCAACAACTTCAGCGTCTCGAAGCCGTCCATCTCGGGCATCATCACGTCCATCACCGCCAGGTCGGGGTTAAACTGGCGGATCTGGTCCAGCGCCTGGATGCCGTTCTCGGCCTCAATGACCTGATACCCTTCCAGTTCCAGGTTCATGCGGATAAAGCGGCGCATGCGCAGTTCGTCGTCGACGATGAGAATGAGTTGGGGGGCGGTAGATTCCAGATTGTCGGGAATTTGTTCAACCATANCAAAGGCCTATCAAGCGAGGCGGNTTTGGGCCTCGCCCTTATTCGCGGACGAAGCTGATGACCCTCTCCAGGTCCACGTCCGGCAACAGTTGGATGTGACTGANGCGATGCCAGGCGAACAGCACCCGGTCCACGTTGCTATCCAGGAAAGCAACGGCCCGGCCGTCGCGGCGGCGGGGGTTGAAGACCATGATGAANTGGGCCGCCGGNTCGGGCAGGCCTTCCAGTTCTCCGATGATCGGATCCTCTTCGATGAGTTGTATGACAGCTGATAATCGCATGGCGCACCTGCCTCAAGTTTAATCTGCGATCGTCAGTTGTACCAGTAATCCCCCGAAACGGACGTTGGCCCCCGGCGGGATCTGGTAAGCGTAGCCGGCGACCAGGCGAACGCCGTTGAGCCAGGTGCCGTTGCTGCTGTGCTGGTCGATGAGCACGTAGCTGCCCTCGATCCACTGGATGGTGGCGTGGCGGCGCGAGACGCCGCGCTCCTGGCCGCCGTAGGGCGTCAGGTCCAGTTCCGGCGCGTAGCCGTCATCGGGATCGGCGCGACCGACCTGGATCAGCGCGCCGGCCAGCGCCAGCGAGACGTTGTGTCGCGGCAGGTGGGCGCGTATCGACCGCGGCGGCACGACGGCGAGTGCCGCGTCGCTCTCGAACCGGCCGCTATCGGTCACGCGCCGGCCGGTCGCGGCCGGCTGAACCTGGGACGGCCGTTCGGCGGCGCGTTTGGCGGCGGNCACGTGGGCCTGCGCCGCCGGATGAATCGCCTCGCCGCACATGTCGCAAAAGAGCGCCCCGGGATAATGTTCCGCGCCGCATTCCGCGCAATGAATCATAGGTCAGTTTGTCCCATCAGTGAACGCGTGCCGTACTTGAGCAGCTTGCGCCCTTCGGGCGACATGGTGCCCAGGTGGGCCAGCTGTTGGGCCTCCAATTGGGCTTGCCGCGCCAGGCGCAGATCGCCGGTCTCCATGTAGCGGGCGGTGAGCCGCCGCATGCGGGCCGCGGCCGTGTCCAATTTGCCCGATTGGGCCTCTTCCCACGCCTTTTCCTGCATGCGGTATAGGTTCAGCCGCAAGACGGCCTCGAGCAGGGGCGCGGGCACGGTCGGCTCCGCGCCGGCCGCCCCGCTGGCGATGAGCTGCGCCGAGCGCTCGACGCGCTCTTCCGGCCCGCCCGCCGCCGTGTAGCGAACCTCCAGCGGCAGCCTGAAGCGAGTTGCCACCGGTTGCGGCGCGATGAGAAACTCCAGCAGCGCNGTCACGGGGGCNCGNCCTTCCANATCNCNCAACGGGATGGGGTCGGATTCGCTCGCCAGGGGTTGGGGAAAGGGTGTCAGCTTGAAGCCGCCGCGCAGGGTGAACTGGGCCGGCCACGCGCGGCGCAAGGTCAGATGGCGCGCATAGATGTCCCCCAGCCCCNTGAGCCGCCCTTCCAGATGTCGCGTCACCTCATCCGGGCTTTCGATGAAATGGGACTGGCCGCCCGACGGCGCGACCAGCGCATCCAGAAATGTATCGTTCCAGTCCGCTCCCAGTCCAAAGGCGGTCAGACCGATGCCGCGCGTCGCCGCTTCGCCGGCCAGCCGCAGGCACTCATCCGCGTCGCCGTAAGTGTGGCCGTCGGTCAGCAAGATCAGGTGGTTGGTATGGCTTTCCATGCCACCCCGGGCTATCTGGTTCAGCCCGGCGCGCAGACCGTGGAATATCTCCGTGCCGCCCGACGCCGCGATGCTCCGCAGGCGTTGCTGCGGCTCGCGCCAGGCGGAGGCGATATCGGCGTTAGGGCTTTGCGCCGCCTGGCCCAACGTCGCCGCGGGCAGCACGACTTCGGCCCGGTCGCTGAAGCTGATGACNGAGAGCATATCGTCCGGCCCCAGCTTTTTGAGCAGCAAGCCGACGGCGGCCATCACCCGCTCCAGCCGCTCGCCGCGCATGGAGGTGCTGCGGTCGACCACCAGGCTCAGGTTCAGCGGCCGGCGCTCGCCCTCGGTCTCCTTGGGGCGCAGTGTGATCAGGGCGTAGAAAAGCTGGGGCGTGTCGAGCAGGGGTAACGTCGCGCCACTGACCACCAGATCGAGACCCACGGCCGCACCGGCCGTGTCGGTCACCAGCGAGTCATAGACGGAGCGCCGCGCCGGGCTGCTGAGGACGTCGTAGGCGTAGCGCACACGCGTCCACAGTTCATCGCTGATCGGCTCTCCCGTGTCGGCCCGCGCGTTCCAGGCGTCGAAGGCCGCTTCGATCTCCTCCGGTGTGGCCTGGCGTCCCACACCCAGGACAGTGTAGAGGTCAGCGAATTCCTGATCCATAANCCAANGGGCCGATTCCCGGCGAGCGAAAGCCGGCCACTAGAACGTGAATTTGGTCACGACGGCGGTAATATTGTCGTGGCCGCCCGCGGCCATCGCCGCCTGATAGAGCCGGTCGGCAATTTCCTGGGGTTTGCCGGAGCCGCCCATGATGCCGGCCATCTCCTCCAGGCTCACCAGACCGCACAGGCCGTCGCTGCACAGGAGCAGCTTGCCGGCGTCGGGCAAATCGAGCGAGAAGGTATCGGCCGTCAGCGCCCCTTCCTGGCCCACCGCCTGGAGCAACACATTGCGGTACTGGAAATGTTGCGCGTCCTCCTCCGTCAGTCGGCCCGTCTCTTGCAGGCGGCGCACCAGAGAGTGGTCCTCGGTCAGCGGCCGCAATTCACCCCCGGNTAGNAGGTAGGCGCGGGAGTCGCCCACATGGGCCACGAAAAGGCGGCGGCCGAGGATCAGCCCGGCCGTCAGCGTCGTGCCGCCGGCGCCGCCCGCGTGCCCCGTTTCCGGCTTCTGGACGGCGTCGTGGGCGGCGAAAACCGCCCGCTCCAGCGTGTCGAGCACGGTTGTTTCTCGCGGCTCGGGCCTCTCGCGCAGCAGCGGGAAGTAAAGATGTGAAAGAACATACTCGCCAAAGGCGCGGGTGGCGACGTTGCTGGCCACATGCCCCTCGCGCTCGCCACCCATGCCATCGGCNACGACGTACAGACCGACCGGCATCATGGCGAAATGGCCGCCGAACTCCAGCGACACGACGAGGCACGCATCCTCGTTGCGTTCTCTCTGCGCGCCGCTCTCGCACCGATAGCCACATTCGAATACTTTGGCAACGCGTGTGTTCATGGCCATGCTAGAGAGGTAGGGCGTAAAGACAATGGTCCGTCGCGCCGATATAGAGAACGCCGTTGACAATGGTCGGCGAGCCGATGATGGGACTGCCGGCGTCGAAGCGCCATTGCAACTCCCCGCGCCGGGCGCTGACGCCGTAGATGCTGCCGTCGGTCGAGCCGAAGTAGATCGTGTTGCCCCACACAGCCGGCGTGGAAACGACCTGCCCGTTCGTGGGATAGGCCCAGATCTGNCGGCCGCGGGTGATGTCGATGGCATACAGGTTGCCGTCGGCCGAACCGATGTAAAGCGTGTCCTGGAACAGGATCGGCGTCGAGACCACCGGACCGCGCGTGGCAAACCGCCAGATGGGCCAGCCGGANCTGGCGTCCATGGCGTAGACGTTCGTGTCCGACGCGCCAACGTACAGGATATCGTCGATGACCTTGGGCGACGAAGTGACGGCGCGCTGGGCCTTGGCCTGCCATTTGGGCTTGCCCGCGCCCAGCTCTAGCGCCAGCACCTGCCCGCCTTCCGTGCCAAAGTACACCAGCTCCTCGGACACGTAGGGGGTCGAGCGCACCGGGCTGTAGATGTTGGTTTTCCAGTAAAGCTGGCCGCGCATGACGTTGACGACGTAGAAGAAGCCGTCATCGGCCCCGAAGAAGACGTGGTCGAAGCGCACGGCNGGCGTNGAGTAGATCGAGCCCTCGGCCTTGAACTGCCAATTAAGCCGCCCCTTGCGAAGTTGCAGCGAGTAGAGCGAATTGTCCGACGAGCCGAAGATAACCGCGGCCTCGTGGACCACCGGCGAGCCGGCCAATCCGCCGCCGGTCGGGTATTTCCAGAGGAACTCTCCCCTGTCGGCCGTCACGGCGTAGAGATTGATATCATACGCTCCGGCGAAGATGATCCCCTTGGCCGCCGCCGGCCGGGTGCGGATCTCGTCTTCGCAGCGGAAG
>JAACJX010000265.1 GCA_014237545.1 Ardenticatenia bacterium
CTCTCGGCCAGCGGCATCATCGGCACCTTCCTCGGCCCGCGCTCGCCGGGCACGGCCTACGTGCTGCTCCACCACTACATGGGCGAGATCGACGGCGCCTACCGGGCCTGGGGCTTCCACAAGGGCGGCACGGGCGGCCTGGCGCAGGTGCTGGCCCGCGCCGCCGAAGCGCAGGGCGCGGAAATTCGCTGCAATGCCGGCGTGGGCCGGGTGCTCACCAGGGACGGCCGGGCAACCGGCGTCGTTTTGGAAAACGGCGATGAGATCCACGCTCCGCTGGTGCTGTCCAGCCTCGATCCGAAGCAGACCTTTCTCAACCTGGTTGACCCCAACCAGTTGCCGGATGACCTGGTGGGCGCGGTGCGCCGCTTCCAGACCCTCGGCTCGTCGGGCAAGGTGAACCTGGCTCTGGATCGCGCGCCGGAGCTGGCGAGCCGGCCGGGTTTCGGCCGCCACCTGGCCGGAGCGATCTCCATGAGCCCCGACCTGGATTACATTGAGCGGGCNTACGACGACGCCAAGTACGGCAACTTCTCGAAAGAGCCGTATGTGGACGTCATCATCCCCTCGATGATCGACCCCGACATGGCCCCGCCCGGCAAACACGTGATGTCNTGCTTTGTCCAGTACGCGCCCTACAAGCTGGCCACCGGCGAGTGGACCGACGCGGATCGAGAGGCNTTCGGCGACGCCGTCGTCAACGTGCTGGAACGCGCCTTCCCCNNCATCAAGGANATCATCCTCCACCGNCAGGTGCTGACACCGGTAGATGTNGAGCGGATGACCGGCATCACAGAGGGCAACATCTTCCACGGCGAGTTGAACCTGTCGCAGTTGTTTTTCCTGCGGCCGGCGGCCGGNTATGCCAAGTATCGCACGCCGATCANGGGCTATTACCAGTGCGGCTCCGGCACGCACCCCGGCGGCGGCATCATGGGTGCCCCGGGCCGGCTGGGCGCGCTGGAAGCGTTGAAGGATGCGCGCTGANTTTGAAGGGGAGAAAGGGGGCAAGGGCGCAAGGGAGGAGGGNAACCTATTCCCTTGGGGCTTNAGCTGAAGAGAGAAATATCGATGAACAATAACTATGACACTATCGTGATCGGCGCGGGGCACAACGGCCTGGTCGCCGCGGCGATGCTGGCCGCGGCCGGCCAGCGGGTGCTGGTGGTTGAAAAGCGGGACACGCTCGGCGGCGCGGCGGCCACCGAAGAGATATTCCCNGGCTATCNCGTGGACANCGGCGGAACGGATGCTTCATTGTTNCAAGAGGAAGTCATNCAAAAGCTGAACCTGCGGCAACACGGNTTNCAGTTCCACGAGAGCCCGGCCCTGCTTTTCGCGCCGCAGCCCGACGGCCGCGCGCTGACCATCTGGCGCGACGAAGCGCGAACGANGGCCGAGATCGCGAAGTTCAGTGAACGCGACGCCCAGCAATGGCCCGCCTTTCACCGGCAAGTGGAGCGCTTCACCGGCATGTTGCGCGGGATGCTGCTGCTAACTCCGCCGGACCTGGCCGGGATGAGGCGGGGCGACATCATGTCCTGGGGGCCGCTGGCGCTCCAGGTCCGGCGTCAGGGCGGCGAGGACATGATGGAGCTGTTTCGCGTCCTGCCGATGGCCGCCCAATCCTACCTCGATGAATGGTTTGAGAGCGACGCGCTGAAAGGCGCGCTGGGCGGGTCAGCGGTGACCGGCACCGCTCTTGGCCCGCGCAGCGGCGGAACCAGCCTGATGTTTCTCTATCAGAACCTGGGCGGCCTGCTGAATCACCGCTTTGTCATGGGTGGCATTGGCCGCCTGGCTAATGCGCTGGCTGTCGCCGCGCGAGATCGCGGCGCGACGATTCGCGCCGGGGCCGGCGTGGAACAAATCCTGATCGATGACGGGGCGGCCGTCGGCGTGCGCCTCGATTCTGGCGAGGAGATTCGCAGCGCCAGAGTGCTTTCTAACGCCGATCCCCGGCGCACGCTTTTCGGCCTGGTTGGCCCCCAGCACCTGGAGCCGGACGTCATGCGCTATGTCCGCAACATTGTCTATCGAGGCGTGACGGCGCGCCTGAACCTTGTCGTCAACGGCTTGCCGCGATTTGCCGGCCAGCCCGAAATCGAGCAGTTGGGCGGCCGCATCCGCCTGAGCCCTAGCCTGGATTACCTGGAGAAGGCTTATGATGCGTCCAAATACGGCCGCTATTCCGAGCGACCCTATCTCGAACTCTTCATCCCCACCTTGCGCGATCGCTCACTCATCACCAGCGCGGGAGCCGGCGAACATCACATCATCACGGCCACGATGCAATACGCCCCCTATGCGTTACGCGATGGCGAGTGGCCTACCGAGGCTGAGGGCTTAGCGACCAGGATTCTCGACGCGCTGGAAACCATTGCGCCCGGATTGCGACAGCAGATCGTTCATCAGAGCCTGACCACTCCGCTCGACTTCGAGCGCGACTATCAGTTGACCGAGGGCAGCATCTATCACGGACAAATGGGGCTGGACCAAATGCTGGTGATGCGCCCCATCCCGGAGTGGAGCCGTTACGAGACGCCGATCAGGAATCTCTACCTGTGCGGCGCGGGGAGCCATCCCGGCGGGGGCATCACCGGCGCCCCGGGATATAACGCCGCTCGGGTCGTATTGTCCGGATAAACAGCAGGCCTCAACCCTGGCGGGAGGCTGTCTCCCGCCAGGAATATGGTCTTTTTTACCTATTCTCCACCTGATTTCCGTCACTATCTTGAGAGGCGGCAAAATTGGCATAATAAGTTTGATCCCGTGGAAGATCACTCTAAAGGCGTGCCTGCGCACAATGCAGTCACCGACATCGAGCCACGATTATGAGTTACAAGGTGGCAACCGACCCTGGCGTGGAGCTAGCGGCCGAGCCGGCAGCGATTGAAGAAGTATCATTTTCCGAACAGACGAACCTGCTGCGGACAAAGCTCTTCATCCCCCCGATCCACGCCCGTACCATTGCTCGCTCGGCGTTGCTCCACCGTTTGGACCAGCTGGAGAACGTCAAACTGATCCTCGTGACCGCCCCAGCCGGTTTCGGGAANACCACACTGGTTGCCAAGTGGCTGGCCGACAAGCACTCATCGCTCGATAACAACCGGGGCATATGGTTATCCCTGGAAGAGGCGGATAATGACCTGGCCCGCTTCTGGAAATACCTCATCGCCGCCATNCAAACCGTTGACCCNTGCGTCGGTCNAAACCTGATGGGCATGCTCGGCCGCCCGGCTTTGCCGCCCCCCGAGACCTGGCTGCCNTCGTTGCTCNACGACCTGGAGCAGGTCAGTGGGCCGCGGACTATCGTTCTGGATGACTACCACTGCATTCACACGCGGGCTATCCATCACAGCCTGAACCACCTCCTTCAACACNTGCCCCCCACCGTCACGATCGCCATCATCACTCGCGCCGACCCGCCGATCCCCCTGGCCCGCTTGAGGGTTCAGGGTTGTTTGGCNGAANTTCGCGCCGCCGACCTGTTGTTTTCCTCGGGTGAAATTGAGGCGTATCTCAACGATACNTTGGGGCTAGACCTGACGACCGAAGATCTCGACTTGCTGGCGCAACGAACGAAGGGCTGGCCGGCGGGTATTCAACTAGCGGCGCGTTCCCTGCNGGGCTGCGCCGGCGGGATCGCCCGAAGCCACCAGATTCGCCTCTTCAGCGGCTCGAACGAGTTCATCCTGAACTACCTGCTCGAAGAGGTACTGCAACAGCAACCACCGGCAGTGCGCGATTTCCTGCTGCGAACGTCTATCCTGTCTCGCCTGACAGCTCCCCTTTGCGCGGCGGTGGCGGACCTTACTCCGGAGAAAGCGGAGCAAACCCTGAGCGCGCTTTGTCATGACGATCTCTTCATAAGTCCTCTGGACGAGGCCAGACAGTGGTATCGCTACCATCCCCTGCTATCCGAGGCGCTGGCCACAAAACTACGTGATGAACACCCACAACAGTGGGAAGACGGGCACCGCCAGGCCTTGAACTGGCTTNTCACGCATGACCAACACGAGGCGGCCATCGGCCACGCTCTGGCTGTTCGCGAATACGACATTGCCGCAGACATCATCGAGGCCATCGGCGATGCTACCTGGTCAACAGGCGACGTGTCCTCTCCCTTGCGCTGGCTGGCCGCCTTGCCGGAGGCGGCGCTAAATAACCGAGTGTCCCTGCGCCTCTTGTACGCCTGGGCGCTTGTTCTGAATAGCCGGATCGACGAGGCAGAGACGCTCTGGCGTGAAGTGGGAGAGGNATTCGACGCNANNCCGGCGGGGTATTCCCACCCGGCGCGCGGCCGTTGGGCGGCCCTGGGTGGGACCATTGCTCATTTGCGCGAACGGCCGCAGGAAGCCATTCACCTGTGCAAGCAAGCTTTAGAGCTATTG
>JAACJX010000619.1 GCA_014237545.1 Ardenticatenia bacterium
GAATTTGCTCCTCGGATATGGTCCTGCAATGAAAACAAAAAAGCGGCCGACCGGATGGCCGCCGCTTCTTTCTAATGTTACAGCTCCTCAGGTTGGACTCGAACCAACAACCTTGCGGTTAACAGCCGCGTGCTCCGCCATTGAGCTACTGAGGAACAACAGTAGGTGATTATACTAGCAGAGTGGGCTATGTCAAGAGAAATGCGCCTCTCCGGCTAGTCCTCCGCCCCTTCAAACTTGAAGGAAATCATCACCCGAGCGCGATACTCAACGATCTCCCCATCATCCAATCGCACGTCGAGTTTGGTGATTTCCGCCACCCGCAGATCGCGCAGCGATTCACTTGCCGTCTCGATTGCGATACGCGCGGCATCTTCCCACGATGTTTTACTCGTTCCAACAACCTCGTTCATCTTATAGACACTCATGGTTTTACTCCTTTCCCGGGCCGGTGGCGGCCAGGAATATATTTCAATCGCGACCAGGGTTACCATGTCGCGACCGTTAACGCATGTAAATTACTTAAGTGAAAGGTACTCGCGGCCATGCAATCGGTCGGAAATTCGCGACCAGATCTGCTCCAGATGCTCGTCATATTGCACGTAGTCGAGATTATCCGTATCCACTGTCAGCACAGGGCTGAGGCTGAAACTGGCCGCCCACTCATCATATAAGCGGTTCAAGTCTTGCAGGTAGGAATCGGCGATGTTACGTTCAAATTCCCTGCCCCGGCCGGCAATACGCCGCCGCAAGGTGGGCGTCGAGGCGCGCAAATAGATCACCAGATCCGGCGGCTTCAACAGGTGGGCCAGGGTCTGATATAACTCGAAATAGGATTCCCAATCCCGCTCGCTCAGATGACCCTGCTGGTAGAGATTGCGGGCAAAAATCTCGGCGTCTTCATAAACGCTTCGATCCTGCAAGACGGCGCTGGAATGTTGCAACAGGCTGTGGTGCTGTTGCAAGCGCCGGGTCAGGAAAAAGACCTGTGAATGAAAGCTCCAGCGATTCATGTCCTCATAAAAATCAGCCAGATAGGGGTTTTCGGCCACGGCCTCAAACACCGGTTCCCAGCCCAGTTTGCGCGACAAGAGCGTCACGAGCGTCGATTTTCCGACGCCAATATTACCGGCAATCGTAATGAAATAAGTGGGCATGAATCAGACCTGTAACTTGGGAAAGTGAGTCCTCCGAGGTATATGACAAATCGTACGGCAAAACCTGACATTTGTCACTATTGTCCGACCATGGAAGTGATAAAGTAGAGATCAGCAAGCGGGAGCGGCCGCGCAGTTGCTTATGGCGGCCGATGCTAGTCTGGCGATTACAGACTAAAGAGGAGTGTAGCCATGCGAGTTTTAATCGATCGGGATTTGTGCGACGCGAGTTTGCCCTTTTGCCAGCGGTGCTCGGCGGCATTCATTCGCAACCCGGAGGGAGTGGATCGTCACTGCATTCGTGAAATCATTGACGACGGCAGTGANCTGCTNACCATCCAGATGTTGACCGACGGNCGCGAATTCNTTACCGAGTTGACTGAAGAAGAACGCGAACTGGCTTCCGTTGAGGGATGGGACGTNCTCGCTCAATTTGACCCCGCGCTGTTCNGGACAGGGGCCGAAGAACGNTGGCGAGNATTACGCCAGTTGCCGGTCAGGTGANAATCGCTCNTTAGGAATTTTNGAAAGTTNGCCCGCGAACAACCGGACGGTAGCGCCTGGTTGTTCGCGTTTGTATGTATCAGGCTCTGGTGATCAGCCAATAGATCAAAAAACTCCAGATCACGGCGCCGGCAACCATAATCGGCACGAAAAGAGGATGGGCCCTAAAATTGCTCTTGTGCCGGAATACGAGCATGCCCAGAAGAGCCCCGGCGAACCCACCCGCCAGCGACAACAGGTGTAGGATCAATTCCGGAATGCGGCCCGCCCCGGCCTTGGAAGACACTTTGTCATAAGCGTAAAAAATAAAGGCCACGACGCTGGCTGCTATGAGCCAGTTCCAATACCAAACCCACTCAGTCGTCGACTCCAGCACCAAAAATAGCCCGACTGAGGCGACGATCGCGATCACGCCAAAAACGCCAAAGCTCCGATTCCTCATNGTCAAGTTCCCCTTTTTCTCTCGTTAATTGCTATTTGTTGTATATTCGTCTTGTTCGGCCGAACAGACCATGTAGTAGCGATAAGAATTGTGGCTCACCGTTCGAAATCCCAGCCTCTCATAGAGCCGGCGAGCCGGGCTGTTGGTCTCCAGGACGTGTAGCGCGAGGGGCAGCCCGGCGCCAANTGCCTCGGCCTTCAATCCCTCTATGATCGACGTTCCAATGCCGCGCCCTTGGAATCGCGGCAAGAGTTCGATCAAGCTGAGATACAAGACTTGCGACCTTATTTCCACCACGACGACGCCGGCATCCTCCCCATCGACCACAATGATCTTTCGGTTGGTCGGGTCGAATTTCTTTTGAAAATATTCGGCTTGCCAATCCTCATGCCAGCCCCAAATCGGCTCGATGTACTCGCGCATGACCACACGGTGAAGAGCAAATAGAAAATCGAAGTCCGCTTGACATGCCTGACGAAGGGCGTACAAGGTGCAACCGTCCTGAATGCGCGTCAGTTAACGGTTAATTATTGTGGCACTGACCGAAAAGCTAGAAGACGATCAATCCACGCGCCGTCTCTCCGCCTAACATGGCGGCGTACGCATCATTGATCTGGTCCAGCCGGTATTTCCCCGTAATGAGCCCATCCAGATCGAGCCGGCCCTGCCGGTAGAACTCTCCGTACAGCGGGAAATCACGCGCCGGGTTAGCGCTGCCGTAGTACGACCCGGTTATGGNTTTTTCCTGTCGGGTAATGATGGCTCCGGGCAGGTTTGTTCCGCTGCCCATGGGGGCAACGCCGGCCAGGACGATCACCCCGCCTGGTCGGGCAGCTTCGAGGCACTCTTCCTGTACAGATGGCAAGCCAATAGCCTCGAAGACATAGTCGGCGCCTCGTCCCATGGTCAATCTTTTGATGCCCTCCACCACGCCCGGCCCGGCCATGATGAAGTCGGTGGCGCCCAGCGACAAGGCGATGTCCCCCTTGGCTTCATGAGTGTCGATGGCGATGATCCGGATCGCCCCGGCCAGCCGGGCGCCCATGATGATACTCAGCCCCACGCCACCCGCGCCGTAGACGGCCACGCTGCTACCCGGCCGAACGCCCGCCGTGTTCAATACTGCGCCGACGCCCGTGGTCACCGCGCAACCGATCAGCGCCGCAATGGAAAGAGGTATTGACTTGTCCAGCGGCACGCACGCGGCCTCTGGGACGACGGCGTGGTCGGCAAAACAGGCCAGGGCGCTGAAATGATAAATGGGCTTACCATCCNGCGACAGACGAGTGGTGCCGTCTATCATGGTCCCGGCCCAAATCGGCTCGACGTAGGTAGAGCAAAGGCTCGGCCGATCGTGGAGGCAATAAAAGCAGTTACCGCAGCTCGGCGCCCAATTGAGCGCCACGTGGTCGCCCGGTCGCACCCGGGTGACGCCGGGGCCGACGGCGGCAACGACGCCGGCCCCTTCATGACCGGGCACGACTGGCAAGGCGTGGGCCGTGGCTCCCGTCATCAGGTGCCAGTCGCTGTGGCACACGCCCGCGGCGGCCATCGTGATGAGCACCTCTCCCGCGCGCGGCGGCTCCAGATCGAGCGTCTGTATCGAAAAGGGAACGCCTGGTTCGTAAAGGACTGCCGCCTGAATTTTCATGAACGAGATTTCGCTCCCCGCGAATTACTCGATGGAGAGGATATGGAACTTGGCGTGCGGAATGGTTTCATACGCGCCGCAATGGAACTTGATCGTGAAGCCGTTCTCCAGCACCGGGTACTCATCGACCCGGGCGCGCGTTTCCGCCAGGGCATAATCGAGCAGGGACATGAACCGGTCGCCTTGTGATTCCTTCATCTCTGAGGTGCTGAATCCGGATTCAAACGGGATGGCCAGCCAGTGGACCGCTGCCTCCGGCTCCATACTGGCGATAATGGCGAAGCGCTGGTGGTCGTCGCGGGCAATGATCGTCCCCTCCTCCTCGCCTCGCAGAATAGCCGCAAAGGGGCTGCCGTTGTAATCCGTATCTGTTGCCATGACTCGTCCTCCAGTGTGATTCAAGTATGATTGATAGATCGGTTTCCCGTCNGATACCCGCGCCATCGCCGGGTCAACTGCCGGAGATGACCGGACTCTCCTCGACCGCGTAGGCATATGGCATGGCCCGCGTGTTGTAGGCCCAGCCAACCTGCCCGCGAGCGTCCACGGCGATCAGACCGCCCTCTCCGCCTGTGCGCTCCTCCAGGACACGGATGGCCGATTCACAAGCCGACCGCGCTGAGAGGCCCGTGCCGACAAAGTCGCAGACGCGCTTGCTGATGACGACGCGCATCAACGCCTCGCCATAGCCGGTGGCGCTGACGGCCGCCGTCCAGTTATCGGCATACGCCCCGCTGCCGACCAGCGGGCTGTCCCCGACTCGGCCGGCCCGCTTGTTAGCTGTGCCGCCGGTTGACGTCGCGGCGGCCAGGTTGCCGCTCATATCGAGCGCGACAGCTCCAACAGTGTCGCCGATCGCCGCTTGCTCCGCGGGGCGGGAGCTTATTACTTCGTCCAGGTGCAGGTCTTTCACCAAAAGCTCTTCCACGCTGCACCGCGGAAAGTCTATGCTATCGGCGAACGCGTCCGCGCCTAATCCAACGAGAAAATTATGCCCGCTCTCCACCATGACCCGCCGGGCCAGGCTGATGGGATGGCGTACCCGCTGGATGGCGGCAATAGCGCCCATGCTCAGGTCACGGCCGTCCATGATCAGCGCGTCCATCTCGACGTTGCCTTCAGCGTTGGGATAGCTGCCGCGGCCGGCATCGAGCACGGGGCAATCCTCCAGAATGTTGACGGCCGCCTCGACCGCGTCCAAAGCGGAGCCGCCCTTGAGTAAGATCGCACGGCCGGCTTCGGCCGCCTCGGCGCAGGCCTCCAATGCCGTCCGAAATCGTTCGTCAGACGTGGTCCAAGCCCCGGCTCCACCATGCACAATAATCGCGATACTCATACGAAATCATCTCCAATCTTCGGCGATGGAGGATTATTAACACCGATCCTTTGTTTTGTCGAAATGGAATATCAGGNCGCGCCCCTTCCTGGCGGAACATTGGGCGCACCAAAATCGTCTAGAATAGAAGACTATGGACGCAAGGAAAAAATTGATAATTAGAACGTACTATCTGATCGCTCTGGTGGTCAGTGTTGTCTTGGTGGTAGGATGTACGCCGATGAACATAGAACCCGATGCAGGCCAGCCCGAGGGCACCACGCCGCTGGAAACGTCGCTGCCCGTCACATTGCCCGCCGAGAACGTGCCGCCCAATGGGACCGCTCCCGCGGAAGAGGGCGCGCCGGTTGGCAACACACCGGAGGCGNNAGCGCCCGAACTCTCAAGCGGCGAAGTGCCGGCGGCCCTTTTCGAGACTATTCTGGATGATCTGCTTTCCAGGACAGGGGGAGATAGGGCGGAAATAGAGGTAATTAAGGCCGAGGCGGTCACCTGGCCCGACGGCTCCATCGGTTGCCCCCAGCCAGACATGATGTATACCCAGGCTCTGGTAGATGGCTACCAGGTAATCTTCGCGTCAAACGGACAAGCTTATGATTATCATCTGTCCCAAAGCGGCTTCTTTGTCCTGTGTCAGAACAGTTTGCCGGGCAAGCCGACCGNCGAACCGCCGACCCAATAAGAAAAAGCCTGGCGGTTTGAAATCGCCAGGCTTTTTTGATGTATTCGCCGCGGCCCGCTTAATTCAGGCGCTCGAAAATNCCGGCCGCACCCATNCCACCGCCGATACACATCGTTACCATGCCAAACTGTGAGTCACGGCGACGCATCTCATGCATCAGCTGGACGGTCAACTTTGCNCCGGTGCATCCCAATGGATGTCCGAGGGCGATCGCGCCGCCGTTAACATTGACCCGCGACTCATCCAGCCCAAGGCTGCGAATGACGGCGACCGACTGAGAGGCAAACGCTTCGTTCAGCTCAATCAGATCGATATCGGCCAGACCCATACCGACCCGATTTAACAGACGCGGCACGGCGACGATAGGCCCAACGCCCATCACTTCCGGGCGCACGCCGCCCACGCTGAATCCCACAAAGCGCAGGATCGGTGTCAAGCCCAGCGCTTCCGCCTTGCCGCGCTCCATGACAATCACCCCAGCCGCGCCATCGCTCAGGGGCGAGGAGTTACCGGCCGTCACCGACCCACCCTGCTTGAATACAGGCTTGAGCTTGGCCAGCCCTTCCAGCGTCGTATCCGGGCGCAGGTGCTCATCGCGATCAAAAACGGTCGTCACCCGAACGAGGCCATCGGGGCCGGCCGTCACCTCTTCGATCTCGAGGGGGACAATTTCTTCCTTAAAGGCTTCGCGCTCGTAGGCCGCGGCCGCCTTGCGGTGGCTATTAACGGCGAACTCGTCCTGCGCCTGGCGGCTGACCTCGTATTCGTCGGCCACTCGCTCGGCCGTCAGGCCCATGCCCATGTACACCTCGGGCATGTTTTCGACCATGTACGGGTTAGGATTCACGCGGTACCCCGTCATGGGTACCAGACTCATCGTTTCCGCGCCGCCGGCAATAACCACATCCGCGCCGTTGGCGATGATTCGCTCCGCGGCCATAGCGATGGTCTGGAGGCCGCTGGAGCAAAACCGGTTCACGGTTTGGCCGGGCGTTTCCACCGGTAACCCGGCGCGCAAGGCAATCGTCCGGGCGAAGTTAAGCCCTTGGGCTCCCTCGGGCATGGCGCAGCCGATGATGACGTCGTCTATCTCCGCCGGATCGAGCGCCGGCGCCTTGCGCAGCAGGTCCTGAATGACCGCGGCCGCCATCTCGTCGGAGCGCCAGTTGCGGGTCGCACCCCTCTTCGATTTACCAACCGCCGTCCGGGAACCGGCCACAATTACAGCTTCTCGCATCATAATGATCTCCTCTTGGTCTGAATTGCCGCTGACAATGACCCGAAGGGTCGAGTCGGAAACAATCCAGGTAAATGCGTCCTAGTTCCGCAGCGGTTTGCCCGTCTGCAACATGTGCATCATTCGCTCGCGCGTCTTCTCCTCGCCCAGGAGGGACAGAAAAGCCTCGCGCTCCAGATCAAGGATGTACCAGGGATCGACCCAGGCCGGCGCGCTCAGATCGCCGCCGGTGAGGACGTAGGCCAGTTTGCCCGCGATTTTCGCGTCGTGTTCCGAGGCGTACCCGCCCCACAGCAGCGAGCGCACGCCCAACTTGAGTGCGTAGAGCGCGTCGCGCCCGGCAGCGTAGATTTTCTCCACTTCCGGCGGTCTCGCGCCCGCGGCCGCGAGTTGCAGCGCGCGTTGCTTGGCCCTGGCCAGCCGGTGGTCGCTGTTCATAACGATCATNTCCTGCGGCGTCAGATAGCCCAACGCGCGCGCCTCCCAGGCGCTCGTGCCAACCTTGGCCAGTGCTATTTGCTCGAACGCCTCCTGCAGCGGGGGCAGCACATCGGCATTGGCGATCTTCATCGTCGGATTCACCTTCCGGCGCAAGATTTCCTTGCATCCGCCGCCGGCCGGGATCAGCCCAACGCCGANCTCAACCAGGCCCATGTAGGTCTCGTGGTCGGCCACCGCCTCCCAGCCGGCCATAGCCATCTCCACGCCGCCGCCGAGCGCCATTTGGTGGGGCGCGGTGACGACCGGCTTGGGAGCGTGGCGCAGGTTGAACGTGGCCGTCTGCAAGGCCTTGATCATTTTGTCCAGNGCNTCNAAATGGCCGGAGGCCGCGGCCACGCCGACCGCGAACAGGTTGGCCCCGGCGCAGAAGTGCTCGCCGTTGTTGCCGATGACCAGGGCGTCGAAGTCGCTATCAAGTCGCTCCAGCGCCTTGAAGGCCATGTCGATAATGTCCTGGTCGATGGCGTTCATCTTGGCATGGAACTCGAACAGGGCCACGCCATCGCCCATGTCGTGCAGGCTGGCGCTGTCGTTGCGCTCCACCGTTTTGCCGGCGGCGCGCAAGTCGCTCACCAGGATGATATTTTTATCCGACTCGGCCGGGCGATATGTCTTCGCGTTAAAGTCATAGACCTGCGTCGCGCCGTCGCGCTTGTAGAACGAGGTATGGCCGGCGGCGAGCATCTCCTTCACCCACGGCGCGACTGTCAGTCCTTGGGCCTCCATCTTTTCGGCGGTCTCGGCCACGCCCAACATGTCCCACATCTCGAACGGGCCAGCCTCGTGGCTGAAGCCCCAACGCATGGCGTCATCCACGTCAGACAGCTTGTAGGCGATCTCCGGAGCCACGTAGGCGGCATAGGCAAAACCATAATAGANCAGATCGCGAGCGTAATTGGCGGCGCGGTCGTCGAAGGTGAGGAGCTTNCGNACGCGCTCGCCCAGGTCTTCCACATTGCGCACCGCGCCGATNGAGTCGAAGCGCACCTTCGGCGTCGGCTCGTGAGCCATCGTCTGCGGGTTGAGCGTCCAGAATTCACGCGCGCCATTGACCCGCTCCTGCTTATAGAACCCCTGGCCGACCTTGTTGCCCAGCCACTTCTTTTCGAGCATGGCCGTCATCAGGGCCGAAGTCTTCGCCGGCCGCAACGCTTCTCGATAGGCGTCATGCGGCACAGCCTCATAGAGATTGTTGTTCACGTGGGCCATCACATCGAGGCCGACGAGATCGAGAAGCCGGAAGGTGGCCGTTTTGGGCCGGCCGATTGTCGGTCCGGTGATGGCATCTACCTCGGCGATGGTGTAACCGTTCTGCAGCGCGTGCTCCAGGCCGTACGACGAAGCCACGGCAAAGAACCGGTTGCCGATGAAGTTCGGCGTGTCTTTGCAGACTACGACGCCTTTACCCAATACCTCCGAGCCGAAACGCTTCATGAACTCGACCACCTCCGGCGCGGTATCGTCAGTCGGGATGATCTCCAGCAGTTTCAGGTAACGCGGCGGGTTGAAGAAGTGGGTTCCCAGGAAGTGGGCGCGAAACTCGGCCGATCGACCGGCCGCTATCTGGCCGATGGGAATGCCCGAGGTATTGCTGCTGACGATGGCCTTTGGCTTGCGAATTGCCTCCAGGCGTTCCATGAGCGCCTGCTTTGGCGCCAGTTGCTCGATGATGACCTCGATAATCCAGTCGCAATCTGCCAGCTTATCGAAATCATCCTCCAGATTGCCAAGGGTGATGAGATCGCCGCGATCGGCGCGGGCCAGGTTGGCCGGCCGGGCTTTCGTCATCCGATCGTAGAGGGAGTTGATGATCTTGTTGCGGTCGGCCAGGTTGTTCTTCTCGGCCTCGCTCAGATCAGGCGGGACAATATCAAGTAAGACGACAGGAATGCCAATATTCGCCAGATGAGCCGCGATGCCGCCCCCCATCGTTCCCGCACCGACAATACCCACCTTATCAATTCGATAGGTCATGTACGCGCTCCTTCTTTGCTATTTATTCAAACAAGCCGAAACACAGGGATAATGCACCTTGCCTATCGTATTTCAACGACAAAGTTGATTATTCCTGTGCTCGTGCCNCGCTGAATAACTATTTTAATTCTCGACGAGAGTAACCCAGAATGCTCCGGGCGACGATCAGCTGGTTGATCTGCTTGGTTCCCTCATAAATGTCGTTGATCTTCGCGTCGCGCATCCATTTTTCGACCAACCATTCCCGCGAGTAACCCATCGGGCCGAGCAATTCGACCGATTTCTGAGTGATCCAGGTCACGGCATCGCCGGCGCGATATTTGCACATGCTGGCCTCGAGACGGTTGCTCTCCCCGTGCGCCATCTGGGCCGTGGCCCGNAGGGTGAGCAGCCACGCGCCNTTGTAGCGGGCTTCCATCTCGATCACGTCGCGCTCGACGGCCGTCATCTCGTGCAGCGACTTGGTGTAGTCAATGACGATGCCCTCTTCTTCCAGCTTGCTCTTTGTGAACTCCAGCGCGGCCCGGGCGATTCCGATGGCGCTGGCCGCCACTGCCGGCCGAGACGCGTCAAANGTTTTCATCGCGCCCTGGAAGCCCTTGCGGCCTTCCATCTCGCGCGCCTCGGAGTCGCCAAGCATGTTCTCGAACGGAATGCGCGCATTATCGAAGTGCAGCGCGACGGTGTCGCTGGCGCGGATGCCAAGCTTGTGCTCTTGCTTGGCAATGGTGACGCCGGGCGTATTGCCCTCAACGACAAACGACTTGATCCCGGCTCGTCCTGCCTTGGGGTCGACGGTGGCCCAAACGACGCAAAGACCGTCGGACTCCTTCAGCGCCAGCGCGCCGTTGGTGATGAAGATCTTCTCACCATTGAGGATCCACTCGTTTGTCTCCTCGTCAAGGACGGCCGTCGTGCGCATGGCGCTGTTGTCGGAGCCGGCGCCGGGCTCGGTAATGGCCATCGCGCCCCACTTAGGCTCGCCCTCGGTGAACTTCTTCAGGAAACGGACGCGCTGCTCCGGCGTACCGGCCGAATCCACGGCCGCGCCGCCCAGCATCGGATGCGGCAGGCACAGATATTGACCCGCGTCGCCCCAGCTGAGTTGCTCGATCATCATAATGAACGACAGCATGCCGTAGTCCGGTCCCTCGCGCTTGGGCTTGGTCGAGCCGTTAGTACCGTTGGTGCCGTTCGATTGGGCCATCAGCGGTTTCAGCGCGCTCTTGACCATTTGCTGAGTAAACGGCCAGGTCATTTGGACGAATGCCTGCGGGCGTTCGTGCTCGTTCTCGTCCAGTTGGCGCGAATACGGCCGCATCGCCTGCTCGGCAACCATACGGATCATCTGTAGCTGGTTTTCAATAAACTGAGGTATCTCAAAACTAATCATGGTTCCCGCTCCTATCGTGCGTTCGATTCGCCTCTAAACGATCGCCAACCCGTCGAACGTGGTAAACCCGCGCGCGTTGCGCAGCCATAATTCCACCGGATACTCGCGAATATACCCATAACCGCCGAGGATCTGCAGGGCCCGGTCGGCCACTTGCATGACCATGCGGTCAACCTGCTGTTTCATGATCGTGGCTTCTGGCGTGGCGTCCTGGCCCTGATCCAGCTTCCAGGCGGCTTCCCACACGAGGAGCCGGGCTTCGTCTACTTCCGTGGCCATATCGGCCAGCATGAAGGCGATTGACTGCCGGTGGGCNATCGGCTCGCCGAACTGGACACGCTCCTTGGCATAATCCCGCGCATACTCGAATCCGGCCCGCGCCATGCCCACGGCCGCCGCGCCCAGCGCCACACGGCTATGGTTGAGGATGAGGCTGAAATCGATGCCGTCGTCGCCGCCCAACTTATTCACCGCCGGAACGCGCACGTTGTCCAGCGTCACCAAGTAGGTCGGCAGGGAATGAATGCCCATGAGCTTGTTGCGGCTGCCCACGGTCAGGCCTTCGGCCTTGGCAGGCACCAGAAACGCCTGGGTCTTGCCATCCTCGGCGGCATACACCAGGATGTACTCCGCTTCGCTCGCCTGGGGCACATAGGTCTTTGTGCCCGTTATCNCGTAGCTATCGCCATCACGGACGGCTTTCGCCTTCAGTTTGTAGGGGCTGAATTGNACNGCCGGCTCNATCAGGGCGGCCGTCATCTTGGGNGGGGTCTCCTCGCAGAATTGAGGCAGGAACTGTTCCTTCTGCGCTTCCGTGCCACAGAGAAGCAGCGGAATCGCCACCAGGTTGGGTGTCATGACTTCGAGGGTCACGGCCAGGTCGCCCCAGGCAAACTCCTCGAAAGCCAACGCGCCGGTTACGGCCGAGTAGTCGCCGAAACCGCCGAACTCCTCCGGCAATGCGGTCGGCAGGAGACCAATCTCCCAGCCTGCCTTGATGAGCGATTCGGGGATGTCGCCTTCCTCCTCCGCATCACGAAAAACCTTCCGCACGCGCTCACGGGCAAACCGGGCGATCGTCTCCGCGAGCATTTTCTGCTCTTCGTTTGGTCGAAAATCTAGCATGGCAAACTCCTCACAACCGAGAGATTGTTTCCAAATGTGTACGATTCAACGGATTATCTCTTCTCATCGACTCTCACACTGTGTTGGTCTTATGGCGCCGGTGCGTCCTTGTCAGTGAATTTGGCTCCCTTGCCAAAGGATTTAACTAAGCGCGATGGCGGACGATGGCATCCGTCATCCGCGCAACCCGCGCCATGCTCTCCACGTCGTGCACGCGCACGATATCCGCGCCGCGAGCGATGCTGATCGCCACAGCCGCGGCCGTACCTTCCATTCGNTGGTCNGGAGGTAAATCGAGGGTATAGCCGATAAATGATTTCCGCGAGGGACCACTCAAGATCGGATAGCCCAGAGCCTTGAGCTCGCCCAGGCGGTTGATCAGTTCCAGGTTTTGCGCCACTGTTTTCCCAAAGCCGATGCCGGGATCGACAATGATTTGCTCATGCCTGATGCCGGCATCCAGAGCCAGAGCGATTTGTTCCGTCAGTTCAGACTTGATATCGCCTAACAGATCGCCATATTCCACGCCGACATAGCGCGCGCCGAGGCGTTCTTCCTGATTGACATCCTTTGGCTTGCTGCGGTTGTGCATGATCACCACCGGGCAACCGCGGCTGGAGATCAGGCTTGCCATGCCTGGATCCATCCGCAACCCCCACACATCATTGACCCAATCGGCCCCCGCGTCGAGGGCTGCCTCGGCCACACCGGCCCTATATGTGTCCACGGATATGATCGCCTCCGCGGCCGCGCTACGGATGGCCTTGATAGCCGGNAGCAATCGCGTGGCTTCCTCCTCGGCCGTCACAGGCTGGCTGCCGGGCCGCGTGCTTTCTCCGCCAATGTCCAGTATGTCGGCTCCCACGTTGAGGAAGCGAAGGGCTTGTTGAACTGTCCGTTCAACCAGCTCTTCGTCGTCGCCAAGGGCAACACCATCACCGGAAAAGCTGTCCGGCGTCACGTTGATGATTCCCATCACATACGTGCGTGTGCCCCATTGAAACATAAACGCCCTCCGGTTCTGGTGAATTGGCTAAGCGGGCGTGACATCCAACTCAGGCGATGTGGTTGGAAACGGCATTTCGAAGAGGCGCTCGATACCGGCGGTGTTTACCCGCTCGAGCATCTCCTGGACGCTCAGGCCTGACTGAGGATGGTGAAAGTTGGGGATGATGATGGCCAGTGGGGCCAAAACAAACGCTCGCTCGGCGATATGCGGGTGGGGGATGGTCAGATTTTTGTCAGAGATGATCAAATCATCGTAAAAGAGGATATCTATATCGATCAGGCGCGGCCCCCAATGCCGGGAGGGCTGGCGGCCTAATTCCTGTTCTATTTTCTTGATCCGGGCCAGCAAATCATGCGGCGACAGTGAACCGACGGCGGCTACACAAATATTGAGAAACGCGGGCTGCTCTGTTTCACCCCACGGTTCAGTAGAATAGACAGGTGATAGCGCAGTGATTGTTAAAAATTTTTGCAGCTCGCTGACCGCGCGCTGGAGATTCGTATATCGATCCCCAAGGTT
>JAACJX010000632.1 GCA_014237545.1 Ardenticatenia bacterium
GGCCTTGTTGCTGAGACGTTGCTTGCTGACCGTTGTCAACTGGTCGGCCATCGCCTTGCCCGGCCGGCCGTTGAGCGTGATCAGAGTCTCGCTCGGATAGACGCGCTCGACATTGGATGTCAGCGGCACAACCTGAAGGCGGTTGGCGTAGGTGTTGAAGGCGTCGTTGCTGACGATGACGGCCGGACGGCGCTTCCTGATCTCGCCGCCTAGTGAGGGGTCGAAATCCACCCACCAGACCTCACCACGCCGCATCGCCCACATCTCCTATGGTCGCCTCGGCCCATTCGAGTGCTTCGGCTTCGCGCGCTTCGTCCTCAGCCATCTGGCGATAAGCCTCGGCTAAATCTTGCTGGGTGACGTGCGGGCGCACCAAGTCTTCGATGAACCGGCTAATATGGCGCGGCCCGACGGTGGCATACAGCCCTTCGTAGACTTCCTCGTCAATGGTGATGGTTAACTTCTTGAGCATGGTGACACCTGCTGTTACACGTGTAGTATACGTATAATAGCGGGTTTTGGGTGCGTTGTCTAGAGGACCGAGCTTTTTGGTGGCGGTAGGGTGGAGTAAGGTGTACTCTTAGCCTTCTTTCCTAACAGTAGTTATGCTTAACCTAGAGCACTGAAACAGGAGAGAAGCCATGAACATGAAAGCCGAAACCAAGATAGCCAATCAGAGATTGAGCTTGTTGGAATTGGCCCAAAGCCTGGGCAACGTCGCCGAAGCCTGTCGGCAGCGAGGCGTATCCCGTACACAGTTCTATGAGTATAAGCGGCGCTTCCAGACGCATGGGCTGGTCGGTCTCAAGGACTTGCCACCTATCCACCAAAGCCATCCTCAGACCACACCGTCCGAGGTTGTCGACAAGCTGTTGTCGCTGAGTATCGATAACCCCACCCGCGGCTGCAACTGGTTGCATGACCGGTTGCAACTGGAAGGCATCAGCGTCAGTGCGCCAACCATTCAAGGTATCCTCAACAAGCACGGCATGGGGAGTCGATACGAGCGACTGCTGAAGTTGGAAGCACGCGCCGTCGAGCAGGAAATCGAGCTCACCCCCCAGCAAGTCGCATGGATCGAGAAGGCTAATCCCGCCTTCCGGGAACGACACGTCGAGAGCAGCCGGCCGGGCGAGTTGCTGTGTCAGGACACCTTTTACGTCGGTCGGCTCAAAGGAGTGGGAAAGGTTTATCTCCACGCCGTGGTCGATACCTGCAGCAGCTACGCCTTCGGCTACCTCCACACCAGCAAACAACCGGAAGCCGCGGCTCTGGTGGTGCACAACGACGTCTTGCCCTTCTACCAGGCGCATGATTTGACGGTCGGGGCCATCCTGACCGACAATGGACGTGAGTTCTGCGGTGTTGATACCCATCCCTATGAACTCTATCTGAGTCTAAACGAAATTGAACATCGCCGAACCAAAGTGCGCTCGCCGCAGACCAACGGCTTCATTGAGCGGTTTAACCGAACNGCACTNGANGAATTCTTCCGCATCGCNTTTCGGACGACGTTCTACGAAACTGTCGAATCATTACAAGCTGACTTCGACCAATGGCTGGCAACCTACAATACCGAGCGGCCTCATCAAGGCTATCGCAATATGGGCCGCTGTCCTATCGAAACTATCGATCTGCACCTTAAGACTGTAAAGAAAGATGGTTAAGAATACAATTTAGAGCCTTCGCATCCCCGATATACTTACGCCATAAAGAAAGGCATCGAGTTCATTCGTGGAAATCAAAAAGGTGTACCAACGTCGCTTATCCTTTCCGGACCTCCAGGGACAGGCAAAAC
>JAACJX010000504.1 GCA_014237545.1 Ardenticatenia bacterium
GGCACCTACATCAACGACAAGTCGTTGGAAAGCCCGGCCTACCGGCAGTGGGCGATCTTCTGGTACGGCGAGTACCTGACCCCGTCCACCCTGCCCCACTGGCGGGCGCGGTTGATCGGCGCGCCGACCAAGGCGCCGTTCGTGCAGCGCGCGTTCATTCTCTACCCGACCTACCGGACGACGGAGCAGTATGTCAACGTCTGGGAGACCTTCGACGAGAGCGCCGAGAACCACGTCTTCTGGGAAGACTTCAACGGCTGGATTCCGGAGCAGCAGCAGGTCCTCGAGATCCCTGCCCCGCAGCAGACGGTTGATCTGGTGGTGAAGGTGGCTGTGGTCGACAATGACAAGGACGCCCGCCCGTTCGAGCTGACGATCAGCGCCGGCGGCGTGTCGCAATTCGTCTCGCTCAACGGCCCGACGAACGGCGATCTGCTCAACATCGTTGAAGTCACCCTGCAAGGCGTGCCGGCCGGCACCGACGAGGTCGTCCTCGATCTGGTTTCCCCGGCCGAGATCGGCGATTCGGTGGCGATGGTCGGCGCGACAGCCCACTACCTGTGCGTGCCGTCGGAAGTGCCGAACGATAATTAATCATCCGTAGAGGCTTGCGCCGCTAGCGGTGCAAGCCCCATTCTCAACGAAAACCGGGTTTCTTCGCGAAACCCGGTTTTTATTTTTGCTCCACCGTAGGGGCAGGCCTATGTGTCTGCCCTCTTATGTGTACGCCCCTGAGAAGGGTGGACAAGCAGGCGCGCCCCTACGCCAGCGCCGGCGCGGGCTTCTTTTTCAGCCGCCGCCCGATCTGGTAGATCCCCAGGTCGTCGGTCACCCGCTTGGCCACCAGNCGGCCGGAGACCATCGCCGTGGGCAAGCCGGTGCCGGGGTGGGTGCTGGCCCCGACGAAGTAGAGGTTCTCGTAGTCGGGGTGGCGGTTGCCCGGCCGGAAGTAGGCCAGCTGCGTCAGGTTGTGGCACAGTCCGTGGGTCGCTCCCTTCACCAGGTTATACCGCTTGCGCCATGACAGCGGGTTGAACGACGTCTCGAACTTGATGTGGTCTTGCAGGTTGGTGACGCCCAGCAGCGCCAGCCGGCGGAAGACATGGTCGCGCGCCCGGTCGCGGATCTCGCCCCATTCCTGCTTTTTCGTGTCNGACAGNTGGCCGACGGGCACGACNGCGATCATGCTGNCCTCGCCCGGCGGGGCCATCGTCGNGTCGAGTCGCGCCGGGGAGTGGATGTAGACGCTNGGGTTGGCCGGCATGTCCAGGTCGCGGATGATGCTGACGAAATTCTCGCGGTAGTCCTCGGCCAGGAACAGCGTGTGCGGCGGCATGGGGCAGACGCAGTCCAGTCCCCAGAAGAAGCTGATGGTGGAGCAGGAGTAGCGTTTGTGCTCCAGTTTCCGGGCCAGCTCGCCCGGCGGCAGCAGCTCGCGGTAGACGTAGGGCAGGTCGGCGTTGGCCACGACNACGTCGGCCCGGAGTTCGTCGCCGTCCTCGAGGACGACGCCCCGCGCCCGGTCGTTTTCGATGACAATCCGCTTCACTTCAGTGTCGAAGACGAACTCGACGCCGGCCCCGCGGGCCAGCCCGGCCATCGCCTCGATGAGCGAATACATGCCGCCCTGNGGGTACCAGACGCCGTGGGCGATCTCGGTGTAGGGCATCATCGAGAACGTGGCCGGGGCCTCGAACGGGCTGAGGCCCATGTAGACGTCCTGGAAGGTGAAGGCCGACTTCAGCCGGTCGCTGCGGAAGTATTCCGACATGTGGTCGTAATGGCGGGCGAACGGTTTTAGCTGGTAGATGAGGGGAATGTTGTCGATGTTGAAGAAGTCGCCGAAGGAGCGGAAATCGCGATAGACCAGNTTTTCGGTGCCGATTTCGTAGTGCCGCCGCCCCTCGTCCAGGTAGCGGCGGAAGGCGTCGAACGCGCCGGGCTCNATGGCNTCCAGCTGATCGCGCATGTCGGCCATGTCCGACGTCAGCGACAACTGGCTGCCGTCGTCGAACACCAGGTGATAGGTAGGGTCGATGCGCCGCAGGTCGACCAGNTCGTTCATGTCCGCGCCCANCGCGGCGAACTCGGCGTCGTAGAGCAGCGGCATGACCAGCAGCGTCGGGCCGGTNTCGAAGTGATGGCCCTCGCGGCTGATGCGGTCGCAGCGGCCGCCGGGCCGCGCGTTCTTCTCGACGACGGTCACCTTCAGGCCGTGCTGCGCCAGATGCGTGGCCGTGACCAACCCGCCCATNCCCGCGCCGATGATGATGGCTGATTTTTTCATGTGTTAATTGCTCCCATCTTGGCCCACGGATCACGGANCACGGTCATTAGAGAGAAAAAGCCGTGGTCTGTTGTCCGGTCCATTCCNAATTGNTAATTCGTAATTCCTAATTCCTNATTGTCTTNCCCNCCATCCACANCCCCGCGCGAAGGGNTTTCCGCTCTGGATACTCGGCTCGCAGGTGNTAGCCGTCNNGCTCGATNAGNCNGGCTACATACTCAAAGCGGGCGATGTAGGCTCGCCCCGCCAGCCGGCAGCGGGCGTTNCCCACCTGGGCGATGAAGTCGCGCCCCTCGCGGAAGCAGTCGCGGGCCAGCGCCACGCGCCCGGCCACCCAGGCCCGGAAGGCCGGGTGGTCGCGGTCGTCGGGGCCGATGCCATTGGCGGCCAGGTAGTCGGCCGGGATGTTGACGTAGCCGTTGGCGCAATCCTCGATCAGGTCGCGCAGCATGTGGATGATGCACGCGCCGCGCACGGCCGCTGCTCGCCCTTCGCCCCGCGGGGCCGGGCAGTCGTGGCCGATGAAATGGAGCAGAGCCTCGATGACGCCCGTGGCCAGCAGGTCGACGTAACGATCCAGCTCGTCGCCCGCGATGAATCGCCCGCGGCGCTCCAGGTCGAAGGCCATCACCGCCATCATGTTATCCAGATAGGCCCGCAGGCCGCTGTCCGGCTCCACGTCCCCGGCGATGAGGTCGGCCAGCAGTTGCTCCTCGCGGCACAGGTCGCCCGGCATCCGGCGGGCATACGCCGCCTCGACCAGCACCTGTTGCCGCCGCAGGAACGCCGCCCGCTCGGCCGCGCTGCCCCCGCCCTCGTCGATGCGGTCGTCGATCCAACGGAAGTAGGCATAGGCGCGGTAGGCGTCGGCCATGCGGTCGCGGTCGGCCAGGAAGCGGATGGTGTAGTAGGACTGCGTGCTGGCGGCGCGGGTCATGTCGGCCGCCAGGCGCTCCGACACAAGATTACGGCTCGAATGAGAGGGGCTGAGGCTTCCCGATAAGGTGGACATGGTGCTTACTCGCGGGGGTTGGTGATCTCGTCGGGCTGGTCGGGCAGTCGCGGGGGCCAGTGCCCTCTCGCGCCAATGAAAGGATATAACGATCCGGCCGGCGCTGTATAGTGACGAATATCACCCGTTTACGGGCCGCGACTGTGGATTATTACTTACCATTCATAGGATCAGGCAAGGCCAGCGCCTGCACTCACATCTTGATTTTCACCCTCACAAGGTGTAAAATCCATACCCGGTTTCAGACTTTGATCGATAACATGGACAAGCCCGGCCACAAGCCGGGCTTTTTTAGGCCTTATTAGAGGAATCCACAGATTACACAGATTTCACCGATGGGTTAGCTGGTAATCGCAGTGGATAGTGGATTGATAAAGACTTTCTTTTTGATCTTACACAGCGTTTGCATCGAGCATTTTAATCGGTGTAATCTGTGAAATCTGTGGATTATTTCTTATGAAACAACGAGAAGACATTCGCAACATCGCCATCATCGCCCACGTCGACCACGGCAA
>JAACJX010000301.1 GCA_014237545.1 Ardenticatenia bacterium
CCCGCCGTCGGCTCCAACATGTGGAGCTACTTCTACGGGCAATATGGGGACCTGGGGCGCGGCGACAACCTCGACCGCTGCCTGGCGGCCCTGATGCGCTACAAGCACGTGCGCTTTCTGGAGCCCGACCCGGCGCGCATCCGGCGGGAATTCGCCGCCGGGCCGCCCACCTACGGCCGCCTGTTCGCCCTCATCCACCAGCACCACGCCGAGCGCGAGGGCCGGCCGCGCTGGGGCGNCCAGACGGGGCTGATCGAGCGGTATGCCGACGTGATCTTCGCCGAGTTCCCCGAAGCGCGGATGATCCACATGCTGCGCGACCCGCGCGACCGCTACCACGCCTCGCTCGAATTGTGGCCCGACGGCAAGGGGCGGGCCGGCGGCGCGGCGGCGCGCTGGGTCTATTCGGCGCGCCTGGCCCGCCGCAACCTGCGGCGCTACCCCGGCCGCTACCTGATCGTTCGCTTCGAAGACCTGATCCGACAGACCGAGGAGACGCTTCGCGCCGTGTGCGATTTTATCGGCGAGGCCTATACCCCGGCCATGACGGCCATGGACGGCGCGCCGGAGTACCGCGACAAGCGCGCCCACGGCCGCGCCCTGCGGCCGGGCGAAAGNCCGNTGTCNGACGCCTACATCGGNCTCTATCGCGATTCCATCCCGCCGCGCGAGCTGGCCTTTCTGCAGCGCGCCGCCGCCCGCGAGATGGCCCTGTTCGGCTACCCGCCGGACGAGCTCGNTCTNTCGCCCGCCGACCGGCGGCAACTGGCGCTGGAGTATCCGATGAACCTGGCGCGCATGGCCGCCTGGCGCGGCATCGAGGCTGCCCACCAGCGCTGGCCGGGCGCTTTTGGCCGCAAGCCCGGCGGTAATATGATCCTGCCCGACGCTCCGGCCGGCAGCCCGGCGGCCGCCGTCTGACTTTGNCCAAGGCGAAGGACCTGACAGGTGGGCGAGTAACACCGCGTTTGATCCGTCGATTTCAACGCCCACCTGTCAGTCTGGATAAAACAGACATGAACCACCATCCGTCCGCCATCGACACGATGCCGCTGCCCGACGCGCCGGTCTACATCGGCGGGCCGGCCCGTTCCGGCAAGACATACATTCGCCTGATGCTTGCCGCCCATCCCGACTGGTGCTTCAGCAAGCGCGCCAATTTATGGACGCGTGTCTTCGACCGATTTGGCGATCTGNCCGACGATGACAACCTCGACCGCTGCCTGGCGGCGNTGGCCGGCAACCGGCACGCTCGCGCGCTGGAGCCGGACACCGGCGCGTTGCGGCGCGAATTCCGCGGCGGCCCGCCCGCCTACGCTCGCCTCTTTGCGCTGCTCCACCGCCGCTACGCGGCGCGGCTGGGCAAGCGCTGCTGGGGCGACCAGACCGAGGGCGTCGAACACGCCGCCGAAGCGATCTTCGACGCCTTCCCCAACGCGCGGCTGATCCACATGATCCGCGACCCGCGCGACTATTACGAGGCGCTCGCCGCCCGCGACGGCCGCCGTCCCGGCCGGCTGGGCGAGGCGACGGAAAGCTGGCGGCGATCGGCCGCCGCCGCGGCACGCAACGAGCGCCGCCATCCCGACCGCTACCGGGTCTTGCGCTATGAGACGCTGGTGTGGGAGCCGGAGCAGACCCTGAACGCGCTGGCGGCGTGGTTGGGCATCGAGCCGACGGCCGATATGCTGGCCCTGGGCCACGCCCACCGCTTCTCCAGCCGCGACGGCGACGATGATAGTTCGCCCCTGTCGACGGCCTTCGTCGGCCGTTTTCGGGCCAACCTGCCGGCCCACGAGATTGCCTACATCCAGGAGCGACTCGGCCCGCTGATGGCCGCCTATGGCTACGCGCCGGAGCCGGTGCGCCTGGGCGTGGGCGGGCGGCTGCGCTGCGACGTGGTCGCCCCAGTGGCCGCCGCCGCCGTCCGGCTGGCGGTCGATATCGGCCGCGTCGCCCGCCACTCGTGATGGCCATACCTGTAAGTATCGAACAATGGACAACGGACCTGTCTACATCGGCGGCCTGAGCTATTCGGGCAAGACGCAATTGAGCCGGATGCTCATGGCCCAGGGGGATCTTCTCATCACCCGGCGCACCTATCTGTGGACGCGCCACTATGGCCGCTATGGCGATCTGTCGGCCGCGGCGAATCTGGCCCGCTGCCTAGAGGCTGTGCTGGCCGCGCCCGGCGTGGCCGCCCTGGAGCCGGACCGGCCGGGCATCGAGCGTGACTTTCGCGCCGGCCCGCCCACCTATGCGCGGCTGTTCGCGATCATCCACGCCCAGCACGCCGCCCGGCGCGGCGCGCGCCGCTGGGGCGACCAATTAGGCGGCGTGGAGCAGNATGCCGCAATCATCCTCGCCGCCGACGAGACGGCGCGGCTCATCCACATGGTGCGCGACCCTCGCGGCCGGATGGCGATGGTCGACCGCGCCGGCGGGCGTCCGGGCCGCGCCGGATACGAGCTGCGCCGCTGGCGACAGTCGGCGCAACTGGGCCTCGACCAGACCGCGCGCTGCCCCGGCCGTTACCTGTTGCTGCGCTACGAAGATCTGCGCGGCCGGCCGGAAACGACCCTGCGGCGGGTTTGTGCCTTCCTCGACGAGCCTTTCGCGCCGGCGATGCTGCCCGACCCGGCGCTTTGGGCCACCCTGTGGGCCAATGACCCGTTCNTCGATGGCCAGACNGCGCTCGAGGCGCGGGCGGNGGCCTACATCGAGCGTCACGCCGCGCCGCTGATGGCCGCCTGCGGCTATGAACCGCGCCCCGGCCGTCTGGGTCTATGGCAGCGGGCGCGGCTGGTTCTGTTCGACGAGCCGGTCAACCGGGCCGGCATCTGGGCAAGAGAGAGGCGACCCGACGCGCCGTTGGGAAGCGCAGGCGGGTCTGTCGCCGGCGAATCGCCGGCCGAGCGACCTCAGGCGGTATCGTTTCAGGTGGAGTAGGAGTAATGGAGAGCAGACCGATTTACATCGCCGGACCGGAGCGGAGCGGCACAAGTCTTATCTACGCTTTGCTGGGCTCTCATCCCAACATCGCCATGACTCGCCGCACAAACCTGTGGACTCATTTTTACGGGCAGTTTGGCGACCTGTCGCGGCCGGAGAACTTCGAGCGCTGTCTGGCCATGATGCTGCGCTATAAGCGGATCGTGCGCCTCGAGCCCGATCCGGAGCGCATCCGTCGTGAATTCATGGCCGGCGAGCGCACCTACGCCGCTCTGTTTGCCCTACTGGGCGAGCACTTCGCCGAGCGTCATGGCAAGTCGCGCTGGGGCGACAAGTCGCTGAACACCGAGCGCTATGCCGCGCTCATNTTCGATGACTTTCCCGAGGCGCGAATGATCCATATGGTGCGCGACCCCCGCGACCGCTATGCCTCGGCCCTGACGCGCTGGGGCCACAATCGCGGTGGCGTCGGTTCGGGCACGGCCGTGTGGCTGTGGTCGGTGGCCATGGCCCGGCGCAACATGGCCCGCTTCCCCGGCCGCTATGCCATCCTGCGCTACGAGACGCTCATTTTCCGGCCGGAAGAGACGCTGCGCGAGCTATGCGCATTCGTCGGCGAAACCTACAGCCCGTTGATGCTGACCATGCAGGACGCGGAGATGTTTCGCGACGAGGGCGGCAACAGTTCCTACGGGCGGCGCGCGCCGGGCGTCATCTCCACCAGCTCAATCGGCAAGTTCCGCAACGTGCTCAGCCGCCGGCAGATCCACTACATGGAGCGCAAGGCCGGCCGCGAGATGGCATCCTTCGGCTACACCCTCGACAACATCGACCTGTCGGCCGGCGAGAAGAGCCTCTTCTATCTTTACGACGCGCCGGTCAACACGGCGCGGGCAGCCACCTGGCGCGCGCGCGAGGCGTATCTAGACCGCAAGGGGCGGCAGGTGCCGTCATATCGCATCGTGCCGGGGATTGATCCGGCGGCGGCGGTCTGAGACGGCGGAGAGCAGCCATGTTCAGAATGAACGGCAAGCGGGAATGGCCGCCTCGTCGGGCGCGGCTGTTGCCCGGCGCCGACCTGTTGGTGCCCGGGGTCGTGGCCGTCGGCGGCCTGGTGGGGCTGGTGCTGGGCTATCTGGTNCTGNATGGCCTGTGGTATATCGCCGCGGTGNTGGTGGCCGCGCTGCCGGCGCTGATTCTCATCCANCGGCATCCGTTTCTGGCGGTCCTCATCTGGCTGCTGGTGACGCCGTTTCTGCTGCATACNGAGACAGACACGNTGCGNTACGTCTACTGGGCCGTCCATCGCGGGCTGCCCCCGCTGGCGCTGGGAATCATCGTCCTCAGCGATGGGCTGCAAATGCGCCGGCGGCCGCTGGCCCGGCTGGGGCCGGCCGAGGTGGCCATGGCCGGCTACGTGCTGGCGAGCGTGACGTCCATCGCCTTCCAGAACGGCAANCCGCAGGCNATGTTTTATCTGTTCTATGACCGNATCATCGTCGCCATGTGCCTTTATATGATNATCCGGCTCAGCGAGCCGACTGACGCCGAGATGCGCTGGCTGCTGGGCGCGGCGGNCTTCATCGTCCTGACGCAATCGGCGGTGGGCGTCCTGTCCCAGTTCGCNCCCGGCNTACTGCCNTCNAGCTGGATGGAAAATGCCGGNGCGCGAACGGTGGGCACGCTCATCAACCCGGCCATCTACACCATCGCCCTGATGTTCGGCGCGCTGATCCTGATCCACGCCGCGCAGCACGCCCATTCGCGCTGGCAGCGGGTGCTGTTCGCGCTGTGCTTCCTGCTGGCTTTCTACTGCACTTTTATCTCTTTCTCCCGCGCCAGTTGGCTGGCCGGCGCGGTGGTGGGCGCGCTGGTCTTTGTGGCCTATCCGCGGTTTACGCTCAAGCTGGCGGCCGTGGTGCTGCCTATTGGCTTGCTGGTAGGGGGCGTAGTGCTGGCCGACCAGATCGCCTGGGCCCGCGAGCGCATTTATTCGGCCGAGGCCGAGAACTCCGCCAACAGCCGCCTGCCGATCATGGTCGGCGCGTACAACATGTTCCTGGAGAAGCCGGTGGCGGGCTGGGGCTACGGCAACTTCGACCTGTACGACCGCAGCTTCTACGGCGCGCTGCTGGGATCCACCGGCGACAACCGCGACCACGCCTCGCATAACTACTTCCTCACCATCCTGGCCGAGCAGGGGTTGCTGGGGTTGTCGCTCTACCTGTTCCCGATGTTCTACTGGCTATTTCGCTCGGCGCGCCGCTACAAGGATATGCCCAAAACCGGCCTGCGCAGCCGCAAACTGCTCTGGATGCTNTGGCTGGTCATCCTGTTCCACATCATCGTCAGCAACTTCATCAACATGATCGTCGTCTACGGCCTGGGCATCTGGTGGATCACGCTGGGCCTCATCGGCTATCTGATTGAAGACGACGGGCTGCGGGAAGCGGCGCGGCGGCCGGCGGTCGCGTCTCGCCCCGGCGAAATTCAAATCTTCGGCGGTGGAGCCTGAGACGATGAGCGCGAACCCGTTCACNGCGCTGGCCNATTCCGGCCTGTATCGCCGCTTCACCGGGCTGCCGGCCGGGCGGGCGCTCACCCGCAGCGGGCTCTTTCGNCNGGCGCTGCTCTATAAAAANTANGTCACCTCGCTGGCGATGGCCCGGCGCGATCCGGCNGCGTTCCNCGAGGTGNGCGCCCTGGTNCTGTTCATCGGCCACAACAANAGCGGCACCAGCCTTCTCGGCGCGCTNCTCGACGCCCACCCCGACGCGATCGTGGCCGACGACATGGACGCGCTGCGCTTCGTCTCGGCCGGGTTCANCCGGGCGCAACTGTGCCACCTGCTGGCCGCCGGCGCGCGCCGCGACCTGGCCAAGGGGCGCGTGACAGCCCGCCGGGTGGAAGCCTACTCCTACCTGGTGCCCAATGGCTGGCAGGGGCGATTCCGCCGCAGCCTGGTCGTGGGCGACGCCACATCCGGCTCCACCACGCGCCGGCTGGGCGAGGACCCGGCGCTGCTCGACCGNGCGCGCGCGCTNGCCGGCGGGGCGGCCCTGCGCTTCGTGTTCGTCGTCCGCAATCCGTTCGANCCCATCAGCTANATCATGGTCCGCGGCAATCGCTCTTTCGACAACGCCATNGACCACTACTTCACCAACTGCGCCACGGCCCAGGCCTTGCGCCGCCGGCTGTCGCCCGAGGACGTGCTGACAGTCCAATACGAGCCATTCGTGACTCAATTTGACGCGCAAATGCGCCGCGTCTGTCACTTCCTGGGCCTGGAGCCCGACCCGGCCTATCTGGCCGCCTGCGCCGCCATCNTTCGNCCCGCGCCACAGCGCGACCGCGACCGGGTCGAGTGGGACGCCGCCCACCGGGCGCAGGTGATGNCCCGCATGACCGANTTTGACTTTCTCGANCGCTACACATTCGAGGCGTAAGCATGATCCGCTCGGCTGCCGCCACTTTTTCGCTGCCCCTGACCGCCCGCGCCGCCGATAGCGACGCGCCGCGCGCGCTGCCCACGGCCACCGCCCTGTTCGCCGCGCTCAACCGCGAGGGCGTCCGCTACTGCCANTGGAAGAGCAACCTGCGCCTCGACCNGAGCCTGGCCGGGCNGACGGACCTCGATCTGCTGGTGGACCCGGCCGACGCCGCGCGGTTCCTCAACACCCTGCGGGCCTTCGGCGCGCGGCGGGTGTTGGCCCCGCCCGGCAAGCGTTACCCGTCCATCGCCGACTATCTGGGCTACGACGAAGCGACCGGCAAGCTGTTCCACCTGCACGTCCACTACCAGCTGGTACTGGGCGAGCAGTTCGTCAAGAACTACCGGCTGCCGCTGGCCCGCCGCTTTCTGGATAGCGCCCGGCCGGTCAATGGGGTGATGGTTCCCGCGGCGGAGCTGGAACTGGCCGTCCTGTCGCTGCGCGCGCTGCTGAAATACCGCGACCGCGACGCCGTGAAGGACTTTCTGCTCATCCGCTCGCCCGGCATCCCGGATCACATCCGGGCTGAGATCCAGTGGCTCATGGCGCAAACGACGACGGCCCGCGTGTATGAGGTGGCCGCCGAAGCGCTGGGCCTGAGGGCGGCCGAAACCATCATTGCCTTCCTGCTGCGGGTTCGCGCCGCGCCGCGCAACGGGCGCGCCCTGTGGCGCTTGCGACGCGACGCGCGGGCCGTGTTGCGCCCCTATCGCCGCGCCGGCCGCGCCCGCGCCCTGGCCCGCTATCTGATCGAACTGGCGCGCCGCCGCCGCCGGTTCCGCCTGGGNCCGCCGCGCAAGATGACCTTGCCCGGCCGGGGNGTCGCNGTCGGCCTGCTGGGGGCCGACGGCGCGGGCAAGACCACGGTCGCCGCCGAACTGGCCG
>JAACJX010000124.1 GCA_014237545.1 Ardenticatenia bacterium
AGACTTAGACATTACGTTCAAAACAGAATAGAGGAGAAGAATAATGAAACGTCTGTCACTGCTTTTAGTCTTGCTGCTTCTAGGTGCGCTAGCCCTGGTGGCCTGCCAGCCATCCGGCGGCACCAACGCGCCGACCGAGGAAGAAGCCCCGGCTGAGGAAATGCCGGCCGAGGAAGAAGCCCCCGCGGAGGAAGCGCCAGCCGAGGAAACCGGCTCGATGGAATGTACCGACGCGATCGGCTGTGTTGAAGTCGCCGCCGGCGACCCGATCCAGATCGCTTCGGCGCTGGTCATCTCCGGCCCCAACGCCGACCTGGGCCTTGACTCCCAGCGCGGCGTCGAGATCGCGCTCAAGATGCGCGGCGACGTGCTCGGCCATTCGGTCGAGTTGATCGCCGAGGATGATGGTTGCAACGCTGAAGGCGGCCAGACGGCCGGCACCAAGATCGTGGCCAACCCGCAGATCGTCGGCGCGATCGGCACCAGCTGCTCCGGCGCTGGCGTGCCGATGGCCCAGATCATTTCCGACGCGGGTTACGTGATGATCTCCCCGTCCAACACCTCCCCGGCGTTGACGGACCCGGCCCAGGCGTTCAAGCCCGGCTACCTGCGCACGGCCCACAATGACCTCATCCAGGGCGCGGCGATGGCCGACTATGCCTACGATGTGCTCGGCGTGACCAAGGCTGCCGCCGTCCATGACGGCGACCCCTACACCGAGGGTCTGGCCCAGGCCTTCGCCGACGCGTTCGTCGCCAAGGGCGGCGAAATGGTCGCCTTCGAGGCGGAAGCTGCTGACGCGACCAACGTCGAGCCACTGCTGACCACGGTTGCCGCGGCCGGCCCCGAATTCCTCTACTATCCTGTGTTTATCCCATTGGGTTCGCTCATCACGAATACGGCCAAGAACATCTCCGGTTTGGAAAGTGTTTACCTGGCCGGCGCCGATGGTATCCAGTCGCCCAGCTTCCTGGAGAACACGGTCGATACGTCCGAGGGTATGTATGTGTCCGGTCCCGACCTGGCCTTCAGCAATACCTTCTACCAGGACGAGTTCCTGCCGATGTACCAGGCCGACTACGGCACCGAGCCGACCGCGCCGTTCCACGCCCACGCCTATGACGCGACGGTAATGCTCCTGGACGCGATCGAGGCTGTGGCCCAGCAGGACGGTGACGGCAATCTGATCATCGGCCGTCAGGCGCTACGCGACGCCCTCTACGCCACCTCCGGCATGGAAGGCATCACCGGCACCATCACCTGCAACGAGTTCGGCGACTGCGCCGACCCGAAGATCTCCGTCAGCGAAGTCCAGGGCGGCGAGTTCGTCCGCGTTTGGCCCTAAACTGATTCGTTAACTGAAATGGGGCGACTCTCCTTGCGGGGGTCGCCCCATCTTCCATTACATGTACGGTTAGGCTCCGGTTCGAGGCGGCGACTTCCACCTCCGGAGCCTGTGATTTATATAGCCATCATCAAATAAACCTGACAAATCGGCGGTTTTAACATCTATTACCCTAATCATATTGCGTCGTCTTGTTGGGTGGGGGTTAAATCAGGAGGCAAACTATGACGTTAACACAGCGCCTCAAAGAACTGGATTGGATTGGTCTGGCTCTCTGGATATTTCGCGCAGTTATTATCGTCCTTGTCATTGTCGGAACCGTCCGCAAGCTGTTCTTCAACGTGGGCACGCAATATGACGGCAGCGACTGGATCGACTTCATCGCGTCCGGTCTGTCGCAGGGGGGCCTCTACGCCCTGATCGCGCTCGGCTACACGATGGTCTACGGCGTACTGTTCATGATTAACTTCGCCCATGGCGAGTTTTTTATGTCCGGAGCCATGACCTCCACCGTGCTGGTGGCCTCGGTGCTGGCCTCCAGCGGCTTCATGAACAGCCAGCCGATCCTCTACCTGGTGATCGTGATGGTCGCCTCGGTGCTGACTTCGATGGGAGTGGCGCTGCTGACGGAGCGGATCGCCTACCGCCCGTTGCGCCGCGCGCCGCGCCTCGTGCCGCTCATCACGGCCATCGGCGCGTCCTTCTTCTGGCAATACATCTTCCGCGGCCTCTTCGGGGCGGACCTGAAGCCCTTCCCGGTGCCCGAGGTGCTAAACGGCACGGTTACCGTAATGGGTATCACCCTACTGAAAACGCGCATCGTCGTTTTTGCTGCCTCCATACAACACCTTGCCGGTATAATACATATTTTGTATATCAACCAAAACGCCCACTCTTTGTTCTTTAAATTTAGACATATATTTATAATAACAAAAAAATGCTCTATACTAAGCATTTTTTTGTTTCACTTATCCCTTTAAGCCAAGTTTTTTAATAGTTGCTTTATAAGACTTTTCATTTGTTCTCTTTAGATATTCCATCAATTTCTTTCTCTTGGAAACCATTTTCAATAAACCTCTTCTAGAATGAAAATCCTTAGCATTCTTCTTTAGATGAGAAGTTAGCTTTTTAATCTTTTCAGTAAAAAGAGCTATTTGATACTCGGAAGATCCAGTATCCCTATCATGTCTCTTTACGTCCTTTGTGGCCTTTATTTTTTGCTTTATTGTAAGCGCCATATAACTTTCCGCTACACATTCGTTCCGCTATTAAACACGTAAAAACCAATGTGTGCATAATTAATTTAATTAACACCTAAACGATAACACTAAATTTATTTTTTGGCAAGCCCATATTGATTTTTATTTCATTTTTATCTCTTTAATCTCTTCTTCACCTATCTTATTATTTAATTCATCAATTATCATTTGCTTATTTAGCCAAATTTCATTTGCCCAAT
>JAACJX010000430.1 GCA_014237545.1 Ardenticatenia bacterium
CAAGCTGACTTCGACCAATGGCTGGCAACCTACAATACCGAGCGGCCTCATCAAGGCTATCGCAATATGGGCCGCTCTCCTATCGAAACTATCGATCTGCACCTTAAGACTGTAAAGAAAGATGGTTAAGAATACAATTTAGAGCCTTCGCATCCCCGATATACTTACGCCATAAAGAAAGGCATCGAGTTCATTCGTGGAAATCAAAAAGGTGTACCAACGTCGCTTATCCTTTCCGGACCTCCAGGGACAGGCAAAACAATACTCGCTTCAGCAATTTTATGGGAAGGGGGGGCGATAGTTCCTCCAAAAATCGCTGAAAGCGCTAAGTCATGGGACGCTTTTGAGGAAGATGAATGGGATTATGAAAAGGCAATCCCAAAGGCACATTACTATAAAGCGAATGATCTCATCAATCGGTATCTTGATACGAATGATGAAGATGGTAATTACCGCGGCCAGCCCCAATTAGGGAGATTGCTCAAGGATGCGCCGTTCATTATCGTAGATGATATCGGTACCGAAAGAACTATCGCCTTCGTGAGTAAAGAGCGGCAGCGAGATGAGATTGCGAGTCGGTATTACACACTCATCGATTACTGCTATGTCCACTCGAAGGGATTGGTAGTGACGACAAACCTTCCTGTGACAAATCTGTTTAATAACCCGCTACAACAATTACTCGGAAGTCGAAACTGGGATAGGCTTTTAGAGATGTGCAAAAATGGGTTCATCATCTCGCTAGAGGGAGTCCCCTCTAAGCGAGTAGCTCTGGGGGGCTATGCCGGAGTTGCAGATTTCCTGTACTAGTGACCTTCTTTAATGATTAATAGCCACCGCTCACACCTGTGGAAGAGACCAAATATCAAATTGATGAGGTCAATCTCATTTCCGGGCAGAATCAATGGATTAAATGAGGAAGGAAAATACGATTCCTTCCTCATTAGTTCCGGACTGGTTTAACGTAGTGAAAATTATACCGAACATTAGTTCTAATTACCCCTCATTGGCCCTAAATTTGGCCTACAGCAGTCTCTACACACGTGATGGCTATCATCTACCACGTCGCACCATAAAGGGGCTTAAAATCGCAATTTCGGTATTCTTCAAATGAATGACCAACCCTCAAAAAGAGACCACTTTAGAAGAGCGGCTTTCAATGCAAAAGCGCTACACATGCTATCTCGAGGTGACATCCAAGATTGCTTGCGAGGCTTATATGTCTCACCTATTAAGGTATTGGTTTTTGGCGAGAAGATTAACCATTTCGCGTCTTCAACAAGGGCGTGTTCTATCTAGTGGGAAACCCAGCAATTGGGGATCTGACCGGATCGGCCTTTTCCGTTTCCACTACTCGCTGGGTGCGGTTTTGTTGTTATTCTTCAGTCGCCGCTTCTTCAGTTTCTCACCGATGTCCAGATAGGTGTCGACTAGCTGGAATACCGCCAGCAAAAGTGCTACCACACCACCCAGAATGGTCACGACCAGCAAGATCAATTCGAGATTCAAAGAGTTCATTGCGCCTCCAGCCACTGAACGTGATATCTGGCGCCAATTATGCGTGACCACTTATTGCTGAGGCTATTCAATTTTCGACACCGTTTGATTGTGATCCGAAGAGGAAGGAGGAATGATAAAGACGGCTACCGGCCGAGATGGTTGACTAGACTACATTCATCGAAATGAAACAACTCAGTCAACAATTGATAAACATTGAATAATGTCAAAAGCCGGCCATTACACGAATCAAACTATCCCGATGAGCATGGAATAGTTACCAAATGGCATCGGTAACCGGTTACCTGGTGTTACCGCTATGCCGGTAACAGTCGTTACCACGGGTTGGGTTACCAACTTCAGGATTTTGAGTTGTTTTTTATCAGCCTGGCGGATCACCTTCCCATCATCGACAACTCGGCCGATTGGGCTGCATCAACTACTTCCTTTATCGCAATCCACGCGCGACCACCGCGCGTCCGGTACGATGGAAACAACTCACGTTGCACGGCGGCGATGTTACCATCGTTCCGCCGGTACGATTGGACAATACGTTCTTCATCCTCGGCCGTGAGATTGTTTATGTCCGGCTCCCGTACAGGTGTCGGCGCAATGAACAGCGCGTCCCGGTCGCCCGGCAACAGAATCGCATCCTCGTCGCCGTCGCCGTCCAGATCTGCGCCACTCGGCCGCGACGTGAACACAGGCGGAGCCGGAATCACCACCGGCCGCGCCTTACCTTTGGTGTGCAAGACAGCCGGGAAGGACATGCCGGCCACCAGTCGGCCGTACTCCTTCCGCGCCACGTCGCCCAGAGCCAGGACGTAGGTGAAGTTCTCCAGCAAGTCCTTCTCCCCTTCAATGCCCAGAGTACGCACCCGCGTCGATTGGGTAGCCAACACCAGGTATAGGCCCACCTTGCGACCTTCGCGTAGCCACTGGTGCAGGACGCGCAAGGCATCCCGATCCTTGCCGAGAGCATCCACGATGGACGGCATCTCGTCGATAGCCACGGTCAACGGATTGAAGTCAAGCTGCCCATGCTTTCGCTCCTGATAACGAGCGGTCAGCAGGGAGGCCATCTGCTGGATGTAGTTGTAGATACCGTCATAGTCGCGGGCAGCGCCAATGACCCGCGCATTGCCCCATCCTTCATCGGGGGAGTAGTGGGGATCAAGGACCACCACATTCTGCCGCGCGGCCAGAACAGTACGCATAATCGTTGACTTGCCCGATCCGGTCTCGCCGGCCAGCAGGACGTGACCGTTACGGAGCTGCGGTAACAACACAGGCTCATCGACCTGTTGCGCCGGAGCCGGAAGCTGCCGAGCAGGAGGCGGAAGCGCCCGAGGCTGCGGACGCTGGTCGATGACCACCGGACCACGCTGGCGAGTATGAATAATCCAGTTATCTCCTGCCCGTTGCGGCTTCGACATGCGGATCGAGATGAATAGGACCGCGCCGACGATAGCCATGACAATCAAAATCGCCACACCGACCAGCCACGGAATGATCCGGTTCCAAAGTTCCTGTCGGGCAACTTCGGCCGAACGCTCCGCAATCACCAGATTCGCTTCCTGCACCTGAAAGGCCAGCGCAGCGCGGTCGGCCTCGGCCGTTCCCGAAATGGCAATCGAAGACGAAAGCTCAAGCGCGGCAATCTCAGCCGCCTTTTCTTTCGCCAGCAATTCGCCCCAGGTCGCTGTGGAATTGGCAGCAACGACCGTAGCCGTGGCATCGGCCGACTGTTGCGCGAAGGCAACGGCGGTACTGGTTCCATCAACATGGGCGCGGGTGGCCTGTGCCGCCTGAACGGTACTCACGGCGATAGCCGTACCCTGTGCCGACCATTGCGCCAGGGCATTGGGATCGGACGGCGGCGGGGCAGCCTGAACCGGGCCACAGGCGGCAAGTAGCAGGAGAATGGCGAAGGGAGCGAATTTCGTGATCATGGTCAAAACTCAGTCATCTTCCATGTGAATCGGAATCAGCGCGTCATCGAGCGCGGCGAAGCGGCTCCATTCAAGGCGAGAAGAAGTATACCTGTCCCGCCGCGGCTTCAATTCCTGCCAAACTTCGTTATCGCTGCAAGCCTCAATCCTCAAAATGATCTTCACGTAATCAGAGCCATAAGGGTTAAACAATGCCGACATACCAGTCGAAACCTGCTTCACATCGACGCGAATGTTCCAATCTTGGCCGGGCGGAAGGTTATCCATGACCGCGCCGAAGAACTTAATCCGCTTTTGCCGGACAAATTCAACCATATCATCGGCCATCTGATCGCCACCGGCCTTGGCTAAAACAAGAAACGTCTTCTCAAGAGAGGAATGGCCGGAAGTCTCCAGATCTTCCCTGAACAGCCTCAATGATTCTGCATCAGTGTTAAAATCGCTCATAGTTCGTCAACCTGTGACTTGATAGGCTTCATCTCCGAATACCGAAGCAGATCCCAATTCTCAGGCGTAAGCGCGTAAAGAGTAATCGTTCTGGTCAGTATCCCCCCGTACTTCTCCAATTCCGTCTCTGTGGTACGAATGACGGTATCACCCGGAGGTAACACCACCATAGCGCGACCGAGAAAGACACTCTTGAAATGCCGCCACTCAGCCTCTAAATAATCTGTGCGAACAGACTGGCGCTGAGCCATGCTGTAAGAGCGCAGAAACACAATTGTAGCTTGACCATGCTTCTGAAAATCCTTGGCGAACTTAGCAAGAGCCTCGTCCGTGTCATCGAATGACCAAATCGTTTCACTCATCATCGACCCCACGCTCAACAAACCTGTAAACGGAAGCGTAAGCATACTCCATGATGCCGAGATTGATAGCCCGGGTAAGAAGCGATTGACCGCGCTCAGGGTACGACAGCCAATCATACGCACCATCGTCATCCGGCTTCAACTCAGCCTCGATGACCTCGCGCAGCAATTCGGCATACGCCTTCTCGACCACCTTGGCACGCGCAATGGCCCCACTGAGGCAATCTTCAGGCGTTTCGTGAAACATAGCACTGGACACCCACTGGTCGCAGCGGTAACACCGATCCGTGTTGTAATCGGATTTCATCCGGCACCTTCCGGTATCTTTTCGTCTTCCAGCTCCTTAATCCGCTTCAAGGCAGCATCCAGACAATCCAGAACATTCCTGTGAAACTCCCCGGAATCAACCAGACCGCACGAAGCGCAAACATGCGGCTGTCCGGCACTCGCAACGCCGGCCTCATAGGTCATCGTGACGGTATAGAGCGAGACAAATGCGAAATCCACCCCATACCTCTCGAACCGCTGCGGCCGAAAGATGAATGAATCCCAATCAGGCAAGCGGCGAGGTTCATCCGTGCCGGAAATGATCCAATGGATATGACCGTCTGAATAGGGACGAAAAAAGACAATCTCGCCCATCCAATCGAAGCTATTCCTGAACGCTTCATCCTTAACCACAAACCTCTCGCCATTCATTCCGGTCACAACCCAATCGCCCGGATTGATAACCCTCCAATAACCATCAGGACCACCAACATAAACCCAGGGGACATCACCGCCGATAGAAAAAGCAACACCTTCCGGCCAGGGCTTCTTCTCAGGATAGAACCGCTCGGCCGTCAATTGAATTGGTTTGCTTTGAAAAAAGGTTTTCATTGCGGCTAATCCGAATACTCCTTTTTGTCGAGCAGCCGGGCCATCTTTGCAATAATGACCATCAGGTTATGCGCCGGGAGGCCAGGCGCGCCGGCCCTCTCATAATCCCGACAAGCCTCAATCAACCGCCGTTGACGATCGTCGAACTTCTCAGCCCAATCAGGGAAAAACTCCGGTTCTCGTGGATAAGAGCTATTGTCGCCAGTCGAATAACTGAAATGAACGCCCAATGCGGCAAACGCCTCTTTGAGTTCTTCGAATTCCTTGACCTGCGCGTTAGCCCGAGCGGCAAAAGCCACGACATCGGCATAAAGTTTCTCAAACGCTTCGGCATCAAACTCGGCCGCAAGCAGCAGAGCATTTTCGTTATTTTCAGATTTATTCATAGTTGGATTCCAGTATAAACTCCAGTGGGACGTATCAATATCGCGCATCCGCACTTCATACAGAGTAGGCAACCCCCGCACACCGTCAACAAAGCGATCGTAGGCTTCCTGGCCTATGCCAAGTGTTTGTGCGGTAATCTCCGGTTTATTCTTATTCAAAAAAGCCACACTTAACTCCGTGGATGAAAGTTGCTGCTCCACCCACGGTAGGACAGCGATAGGCTACCACGGTGAACCGGACTACCGTCCACCAACTCGTACACCCTCGCCCCTCGACCGTCGCCCTCAGCCTCATTCTGAGCCTTCAGGTTATTCAGGAAAGCCGTAACCTCTTCGGCCGTCTGGAACTCATGTGGCGACAGATCCGCACCGTCCTCAATCGGATGGTCCAGATCTACGAATACTTGAAAGTTAATCTTGTTGTTAGTAGTCATATCTCTTCTAGCCTATTTTTAACTCTCTTGCTCCCCGCTGCTCAGCACCGGGATACGAGGCGCGGCCGAGATCGTCGGCAGCGGCCCGTTCTGCTGGTTAGCCACCTGAACCCGCCGCGACCGTTTCCGCGTGGTCAACCGGAACTGCCGCAAGAACTCGCCACCATCGCGCATGGCGAACAGGAAAGCCCCGAACGCCAGCACCGACAGGGAGGCAAGGCCGGCGCCGTAGAGCCAGGCGTTACCACGGTCGGCTTCGTCCGGGAAGCGGGATTCCAGCGTCATCTGATGCAGGGAGCGAGGAGTGACCTGCTCCTTGTAGTCGTAGTGACGGTTCACAGCCGCGCGGCCGAATAGTAGCAGGGCGGTAGCCAGCGACAGGGTGACAAGTAGAAACGGGATACGTAGTTCTTTGGGCATGTATGTCTCCTTAACAGAATCACTGGATTTGCGGATGTCGCGTCCTGTTAAGCCGGCCCCAAATAGACGAACCGGCGATATTCAAACAACTTCTAATATCGTCCATCCAGATCACTTCGCATTTTTCTCCCATTACCTCAAGCCCTTTTTGGCTGTAGACCTATGTAAGGTCCAATAAAAAACATCTAAAAACAACTCAGTCGAATTAATGAAAATTTCCGTTTTACAGACTGAAAACACTCCATACCGGGTGTTACAATGCCCAGTTATCAACCGGGCTGGCGCGGGAATGCATTCTCTGAATATCGACATTGGCTATGCGGGCATACCGCCTGACCATTTCCAAACTGGAATGGCCCAGCAGTTCCTGTAGGGTGAAGATGTCGCCCTCCGCGCGTAAATAATTCGTGGCAAAGGTATGCCTGAACATATGGGGATGGCACTTCTTGAGACCCGCCTTTTTGCCCAGACGGCGTAGTAGCAGGCGCAGGCTATTCTTGTTCAGAGGTCTATCCCCTGTCGAAAGGAAGAGCGGAGCGTATTCGTTGTCCTTATCCTCACGTTCAACAATGTAACGCCAGAGGGTTCGCCTCGTCGCTTTGCCGATGTAGACGAAGCGCCCTTTCCCACCCTTGGCTCCACCATGCTTTCCATGACGGACCGTGACCTCTCCGGTTTTCATATTGACGTCCGTGATGCGTAAAGCACACAACTCCGATGCCCGTAACCCTGTATCCAGCAGCACAAGAATCAGGGCTTCATCACGCCTGTAAGTCGGCCGCTTCATCTTGAAGGGCAGTCGGCCGTTCGTGTCGGCAACCCGGCTGTATTTACAGACATGGAGTAATTGTTCAATCTCTTCCCGGGTAAAAGGATCGATGGGTTCAACGGTGAACCTTGGCTTTGCCACAGGGGCCATAAGATCGCGTTGGAGGAAATCATTCTTGTGCGCCCAGGTGAAGAATGACTTCATGGAGACCCAGAAGTTGTACAGGGTTTTGGGTGAAAGCGAGTCCTTGTTGTTCTTATTGACCCGTCGAGGTTTATAGTCGGTCCGCAACCAGTAGAGGAAGTCTCCCAGTTGCTCGGAGGTAATGTCTTCCAGCAGTGGATTACCCAGATAGGCTACCAGCCGATCCAGCTGATCGCGGTACGAATGCAACGTATTGCTGCTGAGACCCTCAACTACCTTGTACTTGGCGAAGCCATCGAGCGCTTCAGAAAGTAACAAGCCTTCCGTTCTCCGGTTCATCGTCTTCCTCCATTTCCTTACTCCACAGAACGACAAACAGGGAATGTTAAAGAATTGCGGGTGGGTCTGGATGCGTGGTCGCGGTGTCGCCGTGGTCACCTGGCGACCGGGTAACCGGGGTTGCATCGTCACCGTCGTAACCGATTTTACAGAGGTAGCGTGGCTCCGAAACGGGTTACAAGGTGACTTAGGGTAACGTTGAGGTTACGGTCGCAGGTGGCAATGGATGCGGGGTTGTAACAAAAAAGTCGCAGTGAATTTCACTGCGACTTCCTCTCAGGTCGCGGGGGCAGGATTCGAACCTGCGACCTCCGGGTTATGAGCCCGACGAGCTGCCTCTGCTCTACCCCGCAACAACAAGACGTAATTATAGGGGATTGCCCTAAAAAGTCAAATCCAATTGACGGCATCCCTCCGCCAACCTATAATGTGATTCACTATAACTGCATAGATGTCTTGCGGGTGCACGGTGAAACCGGGCTGAGATGTTCCTACTGATTGGACAAACCGCTCAACCTGATCCAGGTCATGCTGGCGTAGGGAAATGACTAAAAATCGTTTCAGCGCCCCGCAATCTGGGGCGTTTTTCTTTTGGAGGTA
>JAACJX010000311.1 GCA_014237545.1 Ardenticatenia bacterium
ATTGAGTCAGTTTCTTCTGGTTCTTCATTCATAAGATAAACCATTTTGTAATCACTTTTTAATGTAGATTTACATTCACATCCACAGCGATCACACTGGTATTTAACTTTGAAATCAGTAGAAGCATTAAGTATAAGCTGATCGTGCAATTTGTTTAACAAAACATTGGATTTACCAACCAGTTCGCCCTGGCCGTCAGCCCTGGTCGCTGGCCAACGACGTCCCGGCGATGTGCCTGGCCCACTATGCCCAGGGGTTGGGCCTTTACCACTCCTATCACAACGAGTCGGCCATGCTCCAGTTCAGCCGCGCCGAGCGGCTGCTGAACCGTCCGGCCATCGGCGCGCAGGGCGAGCGTCTTGTGGCCCTGGGCAAGGAGATGCGCCCCCTGTTGCTGATCGCCCAGGAAACGCTGCGCGAGAGCCTGTGGCCGAAGGAGCAGCAGTCGGCCGAGGTGTTGCAGGCCGGCTACCTTTCTGTGCCGCCCGAAGCGCCCGCCCCCGTTGCCGAACCGGAGCCGGAGAGCGCCTCCCGGCCGGCACCCAGGCGCAAGAGCGAGCGTCCGGAATGGGCCAAGCGCGTGCCCCTGCCCATATCGAACTTGCCCGACGGCATCAGCGACGCGCCGCGCGGGCCGCTGCCGGGCCACGTCACGACCGACGATCGCTTTGGCTGGTATCAGATCGCCGACAAAAAGAGCGAGTTCCTGCCCGCTGTCGCCTCCGGAACGTGGTTGCTGGCCGATAGAGAAGTGGACGACCGCCGCTCCTCCGCGCGTGAGTACGTCGTGGTTGGCAGCGCGCGCGCCGACCTGGGCAGCATCGTCGTGCGGCCGGTTTCCCACATCAGCACCATGCCCTATTGCTATCTGGGCTATCGCGTCGCCGAGGAATCCGCGCCAGAGCAATCCCGGCTATTTCTGGACGAAAATGAACGGCCGCTGGCCTCGGATGAGGTTCTTGTTCTGGCCGTTGTTGAGGGGTTCTGGTATGGTCTCAATGGTCATGCCTTGCCGGAACCCGGCTGAGAAGGGCGGGGCAGACCGCGAGTTGGCCAAACGGCCGCTGCGCTGAATTCCCGCCGCCTGGCATCAGGACCGCATAGGGGGACGAATGGCAAAACACGTGTTGGTAATCGGGGCTACGCTGCTGGACACGAAGGGCAAGCCGCTTGCCGGGCTGGAGCCGGGCACGTCGAACCCGAGCGAGATCCGGTCGACGCGGGGCGGCACGGCGCGCAACGTGGCCGAGAATCTGGCCCGGCTGGGGGCCGACGTGGTGTTGATCTCGGCCGTCGGCGACGACCCCACCGGGCGGCAATTGTTGATCCAGACGGCCGAGTCTGGCGTCGACCTCGACTACGTCCAGATGCTGCCCTACCAGACGACCGGCTCGTACATCGCTTTGCTGGAGGCCGACGGCCTGCTGTCGGTAGCGCTCGATGACGTCCGAGTCATGGAGGCGATCACCCCCGACTATCTGAACCGCAACCGGGCGCTATTCCGCGACGCGTCGATGGTCATGTTCGACGGTAGCCTGACCGAGGCGGCCATGAAGACCGTTGTCCGCCTGGCGAAGGAGTATGGTGTCTTTCTGTGCGCCGATCCCTCCTCCGCCCGCCTGGCCTACAAGCTCCGCCCGTTTCTGGCCGATCTCGATCTGGTGGTACCCAACCAAGTGGAAGAGGCGGAGTTGTGCGAGGTCGATTTTCCCGGCTTCGACCCGACGGCCAGCCTGACCCTGACCCGGCGGCTGCTGAGGGCTGGCGTCGAGACGGTGGTGGTCACCCTGTCGGACTTTGGTCTCGATTACGCCACGGCCGACGAGATGGGCTACATCCCGCCGTCCCATTCGAAGTTCGTCGACAGCACCGGCACGGGCGACGCGGTGACGGCGGCGATCATGTTCGGCCTGCTCAACGATCTGCCGGTTGTGGAGGCCATTCGTCTGGGCGCGGCCGCCGCGGCC
>JAACJX010000416.1 GCA_014237545.1 Ardenticatenia bacterium
GCGGCGCTCAATTGTTGGCGAAATACAGTACGGTTCGTTCAATAGTCGCCGGAGCAGGCACATGCCCCGGCGGCCCTGGCTCAATACATCGGTGAATGGATGCGAATAGGACGGCCGTGTCCGCGCGTGCGGCGCGGCGGCCGGGTGTCGGTCGGCAATGGGCCGCGACCGGAGGGTTCCAGCGCGGCGGCATCGATCTCCAGGCGACAAACGCGCCCCAGAAACGTGAGCAAGACGCAGACCCGATCCTCCGGGCCGCACGCTCGCTCGAACATCGCGACCATGTCGGCCATCGGGCCGGCTGTGATCCGCACCGGATCGCCAGCCTGGAAGCGGCTGCGCGCCGCGGGCTCGCCGGCGTTCAATTGAGCCACGTGGTCGCGGATCAGGCCGATGGCGGCCGGCGGCACAGGGGCCGGGACGCCGCCGAAAGAGACGATGCGCCGCAGGCCCGGAATCCACTGCCAGCGCGCGGCCGGCAACGTTTCAAGATCGAGGTAAATGAACAGATAGCAGGGGAAAAACGCCTCGGACCGCCGCGAGCGGGTATCGGCAGCCCGCCGGACGAGCGGCAAATAGGTCTCAACGTCCAGGTCATCGAGCCGGCGAACGACTCGCATCTCCTGTCGCGGTTTGGTGTGCAGCGTATACCAGTGTTTCATTGTTGTTCGGTGTTCCATTGCGGTATTCGTTCCACCAACAAAAAAGCGGCCACTTCCGGCTGTGAGGGTTTCACAGCAGAAGGGCCGCGCAGACTTTGCACCTGGCCTATTTGGTTGTTTAACGTGAGACTCGCGACCGCCCCAAGCGGGCCGGCGAGCCGGCGCTAGCCGATCAAGCGCCTCTACTCATCAAACGTGACGATGGCNTAATCAGGCTTGCCACCCTTGAAGACGATCTGAAACGTGCCGTTCTTGTCGGCATATCGCTTCAGGAGACGATCGACAAATTGATCCTTGTCTTCCCCAGGAAATGCTTTTTCCGTTACCGTGACTTCCTCAAGCTTGGCCCTCCCATTCGCAAAGCTCAAGGTGACACGGCCGTAAGATACCGTCACAGCCTTCCTACCTTCCCACACGTGCCCCAAGTCACATGTGGGCTATCTCAGTACCGCGTGGAGCTCACTTCAGGTACGGCTGCGACTCGTCAGGGTTGGGCGAGTTGGCAGACTTGTTGCAACGATGTTCAGTTGTATCTGTGATTCCAGATTANATTTTTTTACATTGGCTCGTCAATGACAGTTTTAGATTCATCATTCAAAATGAATTATTCGAGCCTTAAGTCATTACGTAAAGGCCTATTCACATTAGCTATGCCCGGACCTGATAGATGGGCGAGTAATGCCGCGGTTGAGCACGTAGTTTCATCGCCCATCTGTCAATCCTTTGCACCTGGTAAATGACAGCGAACCTTTCGAATAATCACCTAATCGTCAGTGACGATACTGGAATGGTCAGATACGAACAGATAGCCCATACCGCGCACGGTGATGAGCTGGCACGGGTCGTTGGGGCTTTCCTCCAGCTTGCGGCGCAAGCGGTGGATATATGGCCGGACCAGTTCGCTGGCCTCCTGCGCGTCCATCTCGTAATTCCAGGCCAGGCGCGCCAGTTGTGGGGTCGTCATGGGCTGGTCGGGGTTCGACATCAGGCACGCCAGGACGGACGTCTCACCGCGGCTCAGATCCACGGTCCTGTTGGAATCATTGAGAATCGTGACCTGCCGGCGCGTGTAGTCGAGGCGAAAAGGCGGGACCATGATGATCGACCCCAGCGGCGATCCATTCTGCCCCGGTCCTTGTTCCGCTTCCGTTTCGGCGTTGATCTTGCTNACCTCGCGCACCAGGCGCGACAGCTGGCTCTTCAGCGCNGCCAGCGAGTCCAGCGAGCGGCGCACCGAATCGAGGACGANGTGGCCCTCGATGGGCTTGATCAGGTAATCCGTGGCCCCGGCGCGAATGGCGGCGATGGCGGTCAGCAGCGTCGGCCGCGAGGTCAAGACAACGATCTGCAGGTCCGGTTGCATGCGGCGGACGGTCTGCATCAACGGGATGCCGTTCAGGTCATGGGTGTCCAGGTCGATGAGGATAACGTCATAGACGTCGTCGGTCATCCAGGTCAGCGCCTGGGAAGGNGCGGCNGTAGCCGCCACNTCNAAGCCGGCGGCGGCCATGAGGCCCGCCAACTCGGGGCGCGCGTGGCGNTCATCCTGCAGGATGAGGACGCGAGGCAAAGGTGGGNTGACCATACGGCATCTTTATAATCGGCTGTTCTTTTAGGCCGGGGTCACGAGNGCCCTTGCGGCAAAGCCTCGCGAGCGCGGCCAAACGAAGAACCGATTGGCAAAATTGGGCCTCATNGTTTCTGAGACGCTCAATGCATGGCTGCTATGATCAGCGACGATATACAACCGGGTTGCTAAGCGCCGGCGCCCACTACGCAAGGATGGTCCAAAGCCACCTTCTATTGATTTCCATGCGTCGAATGGAAATCGCCTATCTCCCTTCAAATCGCGCGNNAANGGTCAATCTGNGGCCAAACCCAATCGAACCGGGCCGCGCGAATCGATATGACCTTAGCCGCGACGCAACTGGCCGCGCCCGACTAAAGACGGAACCGGGAATGCTTCGTGAGAAGAACGGGGCAGGCACAGGAATAACGGCACAACTGCTGTTATCCCAAAACCCTTCCCGCTTCCCCTGCCCGCAAACCGGCTCCTCAACAAACACCTCTCTTGGTAAGAGAGTATCATCAAAACATTACAATTCANCTTACAATGNGTAGCAATCGGGACTAATTGGCTAACAAGACCAGGCGACGCGGCCCCGGGACGGCGCGCGGGGAGCCAAAGTCGTTGCGCGTCGTTACTCCATCACGCGTTCACTGGACGACAGGCGGCAAGCCCCAACAAAGCCAGGGCGCCGCGGCCGGTCCGATTGCCCGGGCGACCTGGGTCGCAATTGCCCGCGCCGCAACTCAAGGTGATAGATTTTGACAGCAATCCGGCGATATATTCCCGAATCGATAACCCGCATAATCGGTTATACATCTCAGGATAGATACTTATGGCAGATAGCGCACTGATTGGCACGAAAAGCTCGCGGCTGCCCGGCTTCTACAAGCTGGGGCTGGCNGAGCGGGTGGCGGTGGTGGCCGGCTGGGCGGGGCTGAGCGACGATGAGGCGGCCGTGCTGGCTGGCGATGGGCTGGCCCCGGCGCAGGCCGACCTGATGATCGAGAATGCCCTGGGCACCTATGCCCTGCCGCTGGGCGTGGCCGCNAACTTCCTCATCAANGACCGCGACTACCTGATCCCNATGGCCGTCGAGGAGCCGAGCGTGCTGGCCGCCGTCAGCCACGCGGCCAAGCTCATCCGGGCCGGCGGCGGCTTCACAGCCGAGGCGTCGGAGCCGGTGATGATCGGCCAGATCCAGGTGCTGGACCTGCCCGACATGGCCGCCGCGGCGCTGGCAATCGACGCCCATCGNGCNGAGCTGATGGNNCTGGCCGATTCGTGCAGCCAGAGCATCGTCCGGCGCGGCGGCGGNNCGCGCGGCGTCGAGGCGCGGCNCTTCCCCGACACNCCGGTGGGGCCGATGNTGGTCGTCCACCTGCTGTATGACACNCGCGACGCGATGGGGGCCAANGCCATCAACACCGCCGTCGAGGCNATCGCCCCGCGCGTGGCCGAGCTGACCGGNGGGCGGGTNAATTTGCGCATCCTGAGCAACCTGACCGACCGGCGCACGGCCACAGCCCGCGGCCGCATCCCGGCGGCCGAGCTGGCGCAGCCGGGCCTCCCCGGCGAGCAGGTCGCCCGTCTCATCGCCGAGGCCAACGCCTTCGCCGTTGTCGACCCCTACCGGGCGGCCACGCACAACAAGGGCATCATGAACGGCATCGACGCGGTGTGCATCGCCACCGGCAACGACTGGCGGGCCATCGAGGCTGGCGCCCACGCCTACGCCGCCCGCGACGGCCGCTACCGGGCACTGACCGACTGGTATGTGGACGGGAACGGCGACCTGCGCGGCGAGTTGACCTTGCCGCTGGCTGTCGGCGTCGTCGGCGGGGCCACGAAGGTCCACCCGAC
>JAACJX010000582.1 GCA_014237545.1 Ardenticatenia bacterium
AGAGATGTTTGGGTCGATGTTGAGCTCGGAATCAGGTACGCGCTTCAGGATGGGACGATAGCGCGGGGCTTTTTTGGCCACGAATTCCTCAATGCGACTACGAGCGAGATGCAGATTGTCTTCTAGATAGCGAGAGAGATGTTCTTTTGCTCGGGCCAGGACCGCTTCTCTGATTTCGCCAAGCGAGACTTCGGTTCGAGCAAAGAAGCCCTCAGCACTCTCTATGATGTCGAAGCTCGTTCGTTCGGAGCGAACCTTCTCGTCTAGATACGTGGACCTTACGTAGCATGCGTAAAAAAAGTCATTCTCATCGTCCCTAAGCCTACCAAAGAGACCTGGAACCCTTCCTGCAATGCTCTCCTGCGTCACAACTTGCCGTGCTGCGCAGTAGGCAATTGTATGTGTCCCACTTGAGTTGGTACGCAACTTGACGTGGGTCAGATCAAACTCCTTGCCCTTAACCTTCACTTGATCAGTCTCAGCCGATGACAGCATGTGCTTTTCGTACTCGTCATCCAGGTTTATACGATTTCCGCTATCAACGATTTCTATTCGTGGCGCACTCCCGTCACGCACGAAATACCATAGACAGTGTTCTAGCAGGCTTTCTGCAATTTTGGCCGCCTTCTTGGCCGCTCGATCGCGGTAGTTCTCCTGGAAGCCGTTCAAATGAACACAGGTACAGCGCCTGAGGCCTGGAGCATCATCGTGGGCTGCGATATCTTCAACGCCACGATCTGCCGTAAACAAAAACCGTCGAAACCTCAAATCGCCGCCTTCATCAGCATATGTGCTAGCGACTTCCACGCTCTTGAATGCCTTCAACCACAACAGACGCCCAACTCCACGGCCTCCTTTTGCTGCTTTATATTCGCTGTCCAGCGTCATGAATGAGGCCATGTTGACTTGATTGAATCCAGGGCCGTTATCCGTTACCTTGAAGCCCTCGATGGCCTTCTCAGCTGGCCTTCCCACAGATACATCTACATTGTCGAATTCCATCTCTTGTTGGCTGCTGCGTATTATCTCTACCGTGATCCAGCCATCTTCGGTCGGGATGTCAGCTTCCTCAAGTGCGTGAATGGAGTTAACGACAGTCTCAAAGAGCGGCAATAAGCCGTGGCTGTGCGGAAGAGAAGTATTGCGTAAACGACCGCGCAGATTTGTTTGCATCGTCATTGTCATACTTGCAACTCCCCGTTCATCAGTTTGGGCAAGACAAGATCGCGCGCCTTACTGAGACGCGTGTTGTGTCTTCGAAGCACTGATAACTGTGCATGAATCGGCGCGACTATCGATTCAAACTTCTGCAAAAGCGCTGGATCGGCAATTTGGACCTTTCGGCTATGCGCGTAATCTCGGTTCAAACCCGGGACTGCAACATCTGTGCTTATAAAGTTGGTGTGGTACAAGATGTAGTAAAGGTACAGGCTGACGTTCTCTGCTTCGATATAGTAGACGGTGTCAATCGGATAGAAAGCATCGTCACTCCAGTAAACGCTGCCAACATTGCCCTTGCGGCCGACAATGATTCCTGGCCCCTCAATCAGCGCGCTCTCGTGTGTTCCGATCACACCGCTAGAACCATAGACAGGGTACTGTCCTGGTACACGGTCATCCTCCTTTAATGCTTTCCCGTACTTGAATGGTGCGACCTCTCCAAGCGTCACCTTCTCCCACCCCTCCGGCACGCCATCCACCACCGCCACATGTTCATGGCCGGGAAAGCGTAGGCGAACGAACCACTCCTGGTAGAGCTGCCGCGCCGCCGCCTCCAACAACCGGATGCGCCGCCGGTTGTTCTCGATCAGGTCGTCGTAGGCGGAGAGAACGGCCGCTGTCCGCTGCTGCACCTCAAGAGTAGGCAACTCGTTCAAGGGAAGTCTACGAATGTCCTTCATGTTGACATGTTTTGCAGTCACACCTGTGGCGCCAGCGAGGAGGACACCTTGCTGTTTTGGAGCTAGTAGAAAATAACAGAGGAAGTCAGGATCAACTTGGGTTGGGTCTGGGCGAAGATGAACAGTTCTCTGTCCCAGGCAGACTTGTTGCCCGCCCTTGATGATGGCAACGTTCCCGGCGGGAGCTTCTCGAGCGAGAACTAAATCACCTGTCTGCGGAACCGCACGCCGCGTCCACTTCTCGTATGTCTCTAGAGAAACGCGGTATACGCCTTCGAGATTCAGACGCCCTCTTCCGATGTTGGGCGTACGCACCATTGGATAACCTTCATCTTGAATGGGAGCGGTAGCATGCAAACAGTCCACGATGAACTCGCAGACACCATCGAGGGTTGCCAGCCGCTTGCTCATATCCCCAATTCCTCGAAGTTGCGTTGGATAGTAGCGGCCAGCTCGACCGCTTCGGCGTTCAGGTCGGCCAGCTCCAGGTGGATTTCCCGCAACGTCTCTTCAAAATCAAACTCCTCGTCCTCTTCCTCCGGAGCCACGCCCACGTAGCGGCCGGGGGTCAGACTCCAGTCATTGGCCGCCAGCTCCGCCCGATTAACCAGCCGCACCAGCCCCGCCACATCCCGCAACTCGGCATCGGGGAAGCGCTCCGCCAGCCAGTGGGCCTGCCGCCAGAAGTAGCGCACCTGCTTGAGCTGCTCCACGGCCGCGGCGCGGGCCTCGTCGGCCGCCTTGCGGGCGCGGGTGACGTCGCGATTGGAAACGCGGTCACCGTTGCAACTGTCGGCAAGAGGGCTGGTTAGCTTATAGAGCAGATCCACCTGCCGAGCCAGATCGCGCCCCGCCTCGGCCAGCGGCGCCAGGCGGTCAATGGCCTCTCTCAGCGCCCCGTTACTCATTTCCTGCGCCCGCCAGGCGGCCTGTTGCGCGGCCAGCGCCTGCTCGAAAGCGGCCGCGTCCCTGCCGAAGGCTTCCAGCGCCTCGGCCGGCTCCTTTTGCCCCGCGTCCTCGCCGGCATCCGGTAGGCAACGGGCCAGCACGTCCAGCAAGCCTTTCAGCGCGGCTGTGAAGCCGGGCAGTGGCGCGGCGGGTTGATCGCCGCCGCGCGACAGGCAGGCGGCGGCTTCCTCCAGCGTCCGGCGGCCGTAGCCGGCCAATAGGGTAAGGTACTTCTTCGTCTCGCCCCGATATAGCCAGACAATAGCCAGCAGGTTCTGCTCCTGCTCCGGCGCGAGGTCGTAAATCTTGCGCGTCACCTTGCGGTAGATGTTGCGCGCGTCGATCATCAACACGTTGTCCCTGTGGTGGGCCGGTTTGTCCCGGTTGAGGAACCATAGCTCGCAGGGCACGGTGCGCGTGTAGAAGAAGTTGGAGCGAATGGCGATCATCAGGTCGACGTCGCCCGATTCGATCAGCTTCTGGCGCACCTTGGCCTCATCGCGGCCGGCGCTGGAAGCCTGGGAAGACATGACAAAGCCGGCGCGGCCGCGGGCGTTGAGATAGCTGTAAAAGTAACTGATCCAGATGTAGTTGCCGTTGCTGGCCTTGCCCTTCTTGTTGACGCCCGGCAGGCCGAAGGGCAGGCGCGGGTCGCTCTTGACCTTGTCGGCGTCGATCTCATCCACGTTAAAGGGCGGGTTGGCCATGACGTAGTCGGCGCGGCCAACAAGTTCGTGCGGGTCCTCGTAGTAGGTAACGGCCTGTTGGATGTCGCCTTCCAACCCATGAACAGCCAGGTTCATCTTGGCCAGGCGTATCGTGGTGGCGTTCTTCTCCAGACCATAGAAGGTGAGTCGTTCGGCTGGAGACTGCCGGTGCTGTTCCTCCACCACACGGGCGCTCTGCACGAACATTCCGCCGGAGCCGCAAGCGGGATCAAGCACCACGCCCCGGTTGGGGTCTAGGACGTGGGCAATGAGCGAGACCAGCGAGACAGGGGTGAAGAACTCGCCGCCGTCGTGGGCCTTCTGGTCGGCAAACTGAGTGAGGAAATATTCGTAAATGCGGCCGAAGACATCGCCGGAAACCTGCTTCAGTTCATCGGGGTTGAGCGTGCGCAGCAACTGGCCCAGCACGCCATTGTCCAGTTCCTGGTATTCGGCTTTGGGTAGGACGCCGCGCAGGCTGTCGTAGTCAGCTTCAATGGAATCCATGGCCCCAATGATGGCCTGGGCGCGGTCGTCACGGTCGCTTAGGCTAACAAGATAGTCGAACTGGGCTTCCGGTCGAAGGAAGATGGCGCTCTTCTGGGAGAAGTCCTCCTTCGTTAGCGGTCGTGTCTTGCCGCCGCGCGTTGGGAGGTTAGCAGTAATGTTGTCCCTAACGGCCAAATAGCGGCTGTAGGCATGGCGCAGAAAAATAAGCCCCATAACGGGCAGGAAGTATTCGTTGCTGGCGTAAGTGGAGTTGGCGCGCAGCGTGTCGGCCGCCGACCACAGCCGTCTCTCAATCGCTTCGATGTGTTCCAGTTGCGGCAATTCTCACTCCTGCAGCGGTTACTTATTTTGTTTCGAGCACCTGGCTGAACACCGCGATCACCCAAGGTCGCACGACATAACAATAATATGATAACCTTGCTTTGGATATTGCGCAGGCCATTGTGTCCACCACCGGCGATGCTCACCGGCCCTGGTTGTCGCTTGAAAGCGTTGTGGGGAAGGGGGAAGAGGAAACCAGACATGGGGGCAGCGGGACAGGCCATAGTTAATCTAAAGCGTCTTAATCACACCACCTCTCAGGCCCCTTCAGGCACCCCTTGACCTTCACCCGGTTTCTCGCTACCTTTCTCCACCATATGACCGCTTCCATTACTATTCTCCTGGCCGACGACCATGCCGTCGTACGGGCCGGGATTCGCCAATTCCTCGAGAGAGCCGCCGGCCTAAGCGTCATAGCCGAAGCCGATGACGGCGACACGGCCCGCCGACTCATTGCCCAGCGCCGGCCGGATGTGGCCGTCCTGGACGTTCACATGCCTAAAGCAACCGGCATCGAAGTTGCCCGCTGGTGCCGCGCGGAACACCCCACGACAGGCGTCCTCATCCTGACCGCTTACGATGACGCACCCTATGTCCAGGCCGCCCGCGGCTACACCAACAAGGCCATCAGCGCCCAGATCTTCATCAGCGATCGCACCGTCCAGGGGCATCTGGCCCATATCTATGCCAAACTACAGACCAACACCCGTACCGAGGCCGTCATGCGCGCGGTCTCGTTGGGCCTTATCGCCTCATGATACGCTTACGTGGCCTTTCAGTTCAGCTCTTTCTCTTTATCATCCTGCCGCTGACTTTGCTTCTGGCGGCTATCGCCATCGGTGGGGTGTCCCTCCACCAACGGGCAATGCGACAGATGGTCGGCGAACGGGACGAGCGAACCACTCGCGCCGCGGCCGCTGCAATGGAGGAACAATTGCAGCGACGGGCCGCGGCCGTCGCCAACTTGGCTCTCCACGCCGTCCACGTGCCCCCGGCGACCGCCCTGAGCGACAGCATCTCCTTTAGCGGAGACTTTACCACCCTGGCTATCCTGAGCCCAGAGGGAGAAGTACAGGCTGCGGATGACCCCGAGTGGTGGCAGCAAGTGGTCGATAGTCAAGGGCGATCGATAAGGAGTGATGCCTTCACGCCCGTTTTCCCAGACCCTCGAACTGGCGAGCCGATTGCGCTCGTCACGGCCGCGACCGAAGACGGTACAATGGCTGTCGGCGCGTTTGACCCGACGGATATTGCCCGCGACGCTTTAAGTCGGGTTGTACGGCCCGGCGACTACACGATTGTCTATCTCATCGCCCCCGATGGAACACTAATCTATCAAACCGGGCGCTCCGATCTGGCCGGGCACGACACGCCCATTACGGACCACCCCGGGGTGGCCGAAGCCCTACGGGGCGAAATCGGTACGACGTTCCTCGATGTCGGCAACGACGAACACGTCGTGAGCTTCACGCCTGTCACCCCCGTTGGCTGGGCGCTGGTCATGGAAGAGGCGTGGCGCGAGATGACCGACCCGCTATTGCGACAAACGGAATTGACTCCGCTTGTTCTCTTGCCGGCGCTGGTCGTCGCTCTGGCCGGGCTGTGGTTCGCCGCGCGGCAGATCATGCAACCACTGCAAGACCTGACCGCCCGCACCACGGCCCTAGGGCGCGGCGACTTCAACGCCGTGAGCGAACCGGTTGGCGG
>JAACJX010000211.1 GCA_014237545.1 Ardenticatenia bacterium
AAATTTGATCGATCGTCTCCGAAAATAGCTCAATTGGGGCGAAGACGGTCAAATCAATGTCTATTGTGAATCGCGGCTCGCCCCATACCTGCACGGCCGCGCCGCCGATCACGACATATGGAAGATGCAAGCCGGCGAGAATCGTGTGAACTTCCCATACCTCATCGGCAATCCTTCTCATGCGTAGCCCTGCGCCCTCGCTACCTCATCAAGGATTTGTCGCCTATGGAGCAGCTCTTCAATTCGTCTTTGCTCAAAAACGTGAAGCGTGGCCGGATCCCCCTGTAATATGCGTCCAAAGACGATCAGAGCCTCGAACGCTTCCCATGACTCGGCCGGGGTCATGCCCTGCATCCATTCGCGCTTCTCTTCCTTGATCACTTCGTTGGCGGCCTCATAGCCAGCGATCATTTCACGCAGACGCTTCTTATGTAGCAGGGTAATTTCGCTCTCGTCAGTCATGATGGGAACCAAGGATATTATACCATGAACGGCGACCGAGAGAGGGGTGCGGGGAATCGGGTTTTGTGGCAAAAACCTGGTTGAGGCGATCATTAAAGCGTATCATCTTGCCCGCAAAAATGTCTAAATATCCGGGAGGAGACATCATGGCCAAGCAAGTATTAGTTGTTGACGACGAAAAGGCGATAACCAGCGCGCTGGTGGTATTGCTCAACGGCGCCGGCTACGAGGCTGTCATCGCCCACAGCGGAGAAGAGGCGCTCCGGCAGCTATCCGCCGGCAAGCCTGACCTGATCATCCTGGATGTCATGATGCCCGGCCTTGACGGCTATCAGGTCAGCCGGCANGTTCGGCAGCGGGATGAATACATACCCATTCTCATGTTGACGGCCAAAGATGAATCGTGGGAAAAAGTGACCGGCCTTGAACTGGGAGCCGACGTTTACATGACCAAACCGTTTGATTCCGGTGAATTGCTGGCCCAGGTGAAGGCGCTCTTGCGATTGGCCGAACAAGCAAGCTCCGCNATTGAGAAGGGAGAGGACAGCGGCGCCGGGCCTTTGATTTGCGGGCCTCTCACCCTTTACCCTCACCAGCATCGAGCACTGTTGAACGACAGGGAAATCCTGTTATCCCCCAGGGAGTTTGAGCTGCTCCATTTCTTCATGCNGCATCCCGGTCAGGTATTCGGCCGGCAAACCTTATTGCGTCAGGTGTGGGCGTATAACTATCCGGATGACTCTCGCACGGTNGATACGCACATCCGGCGCCTGCGGGCCAAAATTGAAACCGATCCCGCGCAGCCNCANCTNCTGCAAACGGTGCGCGGTTTTGGCTATCGGCTGGCGGCGCGTTCGGATGAGCGGTGATCGAACTGTATAGCAGGGGAACCATATCATCTCCTGTTGCAAATAGAATATGGCTTGCTATTTAGCCGCTGGTGTAACTGTTGCCGGGATTACTATGTCTCCCACAAGCCAAAAAGCGCCCGCCCCGCCCTTCGAGCAATGTGCGGGCGTGCGTTGGCGTACTTGCTCATCCAGACTAGGATACGATACTTCGCCGCCTCCAACTTGCACTGTCTCTCCGCTGCGCCATACGATCTTCTCGCCTGTGAACTCGTCTCTGATCTCAACCATGTCTTCTTTGATGTCGACTGTAAAATCGGGCGGCCATACAAGTAAGTAGTCATTAATTCGCAGACATTCATTTTCTATCGTTAGCTCGCCAACCATCTCAGCCAATAAACGCGCTGAAATAATCGGCGGTGTTGCAACAGAAGTGGGAACTTGGGGTTCATGGGGTTTTGTACCACAGGCTGTTAAACCAAGTAATACCAAAATAAAAAAGGTAACTTTCATAGTCTCTCGCAGAGCATGGCTATAATGGAGCACATGTGATCGTCATATTTCCCATTACAGCCATGCAGATGCATGCTTATTGGTCAGTTGGTGAGGATGTTAACACCGAGAATATTGTAGATATGGTCTACAGGCCCGTAAATGGTCTGATTGCCATACTTCAAAGTAGTTGTGCCATAGGCCACGTTATTCTGGAACCATGGCCCTCCACTGTCTCCGCCTTCGACATTTACATTTACACGAACATTGACGCCGTCGAAGTTCTTGTCCTGAATGAAGCCACACGCGAAACCAGTGGTCTTACCATACTTGCAAACATACTCGCCAACGTACTGGCTAGCACGGAACTTTACGAAGTAAATCGCCTGTGCGTAAGTTCCGGTCCAAACCAAGTTCCTGGCGTTTAGGGGAGGATCTGCACGATTCCACTGAATGTCATACATGCCCCCAGTCGTTCCTCCCATCCAAGATAGGTAATAACCGTTCCAGGACTGTCCGTCTGCGCAGTGTCCGGCTGTGGTAACGCCCCTATCGCCTGTGCTTGCCTTATGCACTGAAAATCCACTTGTACATGTCGAAAGAGCCAAACCGCCATAAATATCGACGACATCCTGTGGAAGTTCGTCAACGCGAACAATTCTCACCTCCGGAGGTAATTCAGCATTCATATTGTGAATATCAGTGGTCAGTTGCTTCTCATCAAGGACGTACAACTCCGCTAGGTTCTCGTTGATGCTGATGCCGGAACTAAATCGAATTCCGAGCTTAGCGACCATCTCGGCCGCCTGAGCACGCGCAAATTCCAGTTCCTTGATGGTAAACGTCGCTTCGCGCAACTCAATCAGCTTGCTTAGCGTCGCATCGGTAAGGTAGGGCGTCAGTATCCCCCTGTCAACCTCGGTGAGGCGTACGATAATTCTAAAGTCGGGCTGATGCTGTACTTGGAGGCCAGCATAGATTGCCGCCTCCTTTTCAGCTAATGTAGCCTCGAGATTACCGATGCTGTCTTGCAACTTGAGGCGAAACATTGCCTCTTTGATGTCTACTCCGACGGTCGAAGCGTAGGCGGCTGCGCTATCAGCAAGCACCTGTTCACGCGAAGCAATAGGCCCTTCACCGTCCAAGATTGGTGCAGCGAGGGTCGTTGTTGAATTCCTCACAGGAGTAGCAAGCAACAACACAATCGTTGCAAAGACTGTAATCGAACGAACAACTTTGAGATTGAGTAACATTCTGACCTCCTTTTGTCTGTTTAGTGGGATTCAATCCAGCGCGCGCTGGTGACCTACCAGCGCCTTTATTCCGCGCGACATGCAATTATGGGCGATGTTAGTGCGAGGATTCTCTTTGCATCAAGCCCAGATGATAGAGATTCCACGCCACCGGCGCTCGATAAATATCGGTAAAACCGGTTCGGAGAAGCTCTTGTCGAACGCTTTTAGCTACGCCGGCCGCGGCCAGTGCCTCATCCGTCAACCTGGCTTCCAAAAACAGTTGCATGACATCTATCATGTATACGCGTTGATCTGCTTTCATTTCAGAAATGCGATTTACTGGAACCATACCATCCACCTCGACCCAACCTACAAACTCCGCGCCGTCATTGTATTCCTGGGAGATGCTCGTGGTGGTCATGTTGAAATATTCGCCCGGCACCAGCTCTGTGTCCGAAGGGCTGCCCTGGATGGTGGCAATTTTCCCATCAGGTTCCAGCATATAGATGGTGTAAAACTTGACGCCAATATCATATCGATCCGCAAATTCAGTGAACTCCGCTTGGCTCAAGGGGCGGCTAAAGGTGATTCTTGCCGGAATGCTGCCCATTGCAGGCATATTTTGGAGAACCCTGACCAGCTCCCGGTTATTGAATTCCCGGAATTTCTCAATGCCGGCCCTGCTATTCTGATCATATTCGATCATGCCGTTGGCTTCGTTGGCCAGATTGTCTACCCCAATCACATATGATACTTCTGAAATCTCGTCCTCTACCGAAAGAACAAGAGTTCCATCCTCTTGCGGGCGTGCCGTTTCGTCCCGACTAAACATGGTAAACCCGGAGGTAATAACAAGAATAGCCAATACCAATAAAGTCCATTTGCTCTTGAGAGTTCTACTGTAGTTAGCCATTGCTTACATTCCTTACAAGCCCCTTCATAGACGCAGGAAAGCAATAACCTGTCTTTGCCGGACAAGGGCGAAAAGAGCAAAAACGTAAGTCACCAACACAATGGCGCCATGGATGCATATGCCTGTAAAAGAGGATGCCCGGCCATTATCCATTACGACCAATATCCAGAAGAAGAGCGAATTAACCCATGTGGAAAAGATGAATACAGGTGTCGCTTGTGGACGATTGGCAAGGGCAACGGCCACGGGTACCAACAAAAAGGGCATCGCATACAAAACACCCAGCGCCAGACGGGGAACCGGCAGTAAATAGACGGCCGCTCGTAAAAAGCCGAACACATAGCTGCTCCAGGTCGGGATAGAATCGTCATAGGCTTGTGGCGTGTTCATTGCGATCTGCCATAGCTCGGCCAGAGAGGCAAGCCACATAACGATAAGCATCCACGATAGAATAAAGCCGACCCTTGCGAACAGTTTGGGCAGATTTTTCCGTCGGTTCTGATTGAACCAGATGAAATTGAGCACAACAGCCAGGGAAAAGATTATGAGTAGTAGGGGAACCATATCATCTCCTGTTGAAAATAGGATATCGGCCCAGGTATTAAGCACCCTGCCACAAGAAGAACAGGGTGACAGGGTGCTATCGATATTTCATGCAATAGATTTAGCGGGCATTACCAAGGTATAGAAATAGTGCTACGGACGCCATTTTGTGGCACCACGCAATGCATTTCCTGTAGTGCTGCAACCAACCGGCCATCCCCATGTAACTGATATTTCGCCATATTGAACTCTATTGAAATTGCCGGACCAAGACCCTCTCAACTGAGGATTTTTGCCCAAAACACATTGAGCAGAGCTCGTATTTGCCGATATCACGCCGTAATGGGGTGTACTACCCATATAATAGCTTACGAAGATATCACAATCGCTCTGATCATGTGCCTTTGCTTCTGCCCATGAAGAGCCTGTATTTCCTGAAAAAGCGCTGGACTGTGATGGCCAATTGTCTATCGTATAAGTAGTTGTACAGTCTGCCAAAGGTGTAGGATTTAGGCTGAGATCAATGGACTGTTCATCATCAAGGGCATAGTATTCCAAGAAATTATCTACAAACTTTTGAGAAGGGTTAAATAGTTTTGCTTCCGTATCTTCTATGAAGGGAATGATTTGGTCACGGTACTCCAGGTATTCTTGGGTGAAAGAACCATCTCCATCACCTCTCATAATTGCATTCAGAACCATCCCCAGCTCTTTTATATAAGCTTTATCACTCTCGCTTAACCTCTTGGAGTTTTGTGTTTCTGATCCTTTGGCAAAGAGGCTTTCCGTAACAATCTCAATTAATTTATACTCCTGGGCAAGTGTGATACTTGATGCTGTTTCAGTATCAGATGCAACAGGTGGGAACATCGCATTCTGTACTTGATTGATAGCCTCGATAGAATCCAGGAAATAACGAAGATCATTTCCCCGTAAATTCCATATCTCTTGCATTTTTGGATCTTGGCTAATGTCGTAGTTATCGGGTATCTCCTCGAATCTGTAACGTACAGCAAGCATCCAGACATTGAACAGTAAATCCATATTTGGGGGTTCTTCACTCTTGACAATTTCTGGTTGTCCTGGCTCTATTTGCATTCTTTGTGCAAAAATCGCGGGCGGATTTAGCACAAAACCACTCGATAACAACAGAGCGAAAAGTAGCAGAACTTTGAAAGTTATTATTAAATCATGTGTTTTCATTATAGTCTCCTGTGCAATTTTGTAATTTCTAAAGGTTGATAATGGCAGGTATAGAAAGGTCGCTATCATCAGCCTAACTGATCGATTCATCGTCATCTCCTCGTGGATAGATTTATAGCCACCCTGGTTGAGGAAACTCTCGATATGACTACTCTACCATGCGAATGTCACAGCCATGTCACAGTTGTGTTACAGTTGTGTAAACGACAGGTGAACGTCGGCCGGTTACATTGCCGGGGCCGCTTGCCACCGGTATAGTCCGGATTGATGATCGCCTTGCCCCTGCAAACCGTGATTTTCGTGTCGCTACTGGTACTGGGTGGTGTGGGATTGGTCGCCGTGGCTATCGACCGGCAGCGTTTCCGCGAACCCCTGTTGGTTCGGGTCGGGATTCAGCCGGAGCTGTTGGGCCAACAGTTCGATTCGGCCCCCTTTGGGCTGTTGGTGCTCGATCCCGGGTTGCAGGTGCGCTATGCCAACGATAATGCCCGCCGCCTGCTGTCACTTGATTCTTCCCTGATAACGAATGACGAAAGCCCCTGGAGCATCGAACTGCAACAGGACTTGAGGAACGTCCAGACCTCCGACCGGAGCCGGCCCCTCTACCGTGTCCTCACCCTGCCGACCGGCCAATCGATAAGCTGGTGGATTTGCCCGTTGCCCCGCCTGACCCTGCTTTTCGTCACCGACCTGAGCCGGGAGCGCCGTTTACAGCAGGCATCGCAAGCGTTTTTGAGCACCCTGTCCCATGAACTGCGCACGCCCCTGACGGCCGTCCTGGCCCATCTGGATATTGTGCAAATGCGGGAAGTGGATGAAGCCACGCGCCAAAGCTCGCTGACCATCATCCATCAGGAACTCAGGCGGCTGGCCCGACTGGTGCAGGACATGTTGCAACTGGGGCGGCTGGAGATGAGCGAGAGGGTCGAAAAACGGCCGTTGGACCTCTTCCTCGTCGCCGAAGCGGCCGTGG
>JAACJX010000212.1 GCA_014237545.1 Ardenticatenia bacterium
CAGGTCGAGCAGCCCCTTCTCCACCAGCCGCATGATGATGGTGCCGGTGACTGTCTTGGTGGTGGAGCCGATCTGGAACAGGGTATTGGCCGTCACGGGCAGAGGGTTCTCGACGCTGGTGATGCCGAACCCGGCCAGATGCTCGCGGCCGTCGTGGATGATGCCGATCGAGACGCCGGGCACCTGCAGGCGACGCATCTCGGCGATGGCGTAGTCGCACAACTCGCGGAATTGGGGATCATCTTCTTCGTAATGAACAGGCATGTACTGCATGGTTATTGCTCCGGTTGGAGGATCATGACGTCCTCGGCCGCCGCCTCGACCCCTTCGCGGCTGGACAACATGGGCAGGTATTCGCCGTTCAGCCACAGCTCGATCTGGTCATCGTANTTGGGATGAAACGGGTGGCCGCTCTGGCCGGTGGGGATGACCCAGCGCGACGCGTCGAAGTCGCTCAGGTCGATGATCACGCGCATGGACGGATGGGAGCGCACGGCCGCCGGCTCGTCCCAGCTCCAGTTGTTGGCGTTCACCAGGTCGCTGCCGCCGTCGACCGGGAAAGGACCGCGGTTGACAATGCTCTCGATCGGCCCGATGCCGCTCTCGCCCAGCGGCGTACTGCTGAAAGTCGCCGTGTGCAGCCTGCCCCACGTCCAGGCGTCCACGTCCTGGCCGAGATTGTCTCGCAGCCAGACGAGAGCGCCTTCCAGAGAACGGAGCAGGATATCTTCCCGCGTTTCGATCTGGGGCGTGGTCGTGTCATCCCACCAGCGGGCNNCCGGGTCGTTGGCCAGCTTGTGAAAATAGATCACGCTGTGCGCGTCGCTCACGTTTTCGGCCCCCACGTCGTCGGCCAAGACGTTGTTCGCCAGTTGCATGTAGAAGATCTCGAAGATCGACGCGGCCACGCTATCCGTTCGCTCTTGCATGTCCCACGAGCGCAGGATGCCCAGCGCCTGCTGCACGCCTTCGTCTTCGCTNGACAGGCCGGCCAGCAGGGGGACGTAGGNTTGGGCGCGGAGCGACTTGCTGTCACTGTGGATTCGAGCGAAGTCGTCGGCCGTCACCGGNCCGGCGGCGATGGCTTCGGCGATCATCTCCTCGATGCGGTACCCCCGGTCGCCGCTGGCCCAATCGCGGGCGATGAAATAGGGATATTGCTCGTCAACCACGGCGTGATTGGCGGTGACGATAAATCCACGCTCCGGATTGAGCATCACCGGCAGCTCTTCAAAGGGGATGTAGCCGTCCCATTCGTACTCATCCGTCCAGCCGGGCACGGGCACCATGCCCTGACCGTTGCGGCGAATGGGGATGAGGCTGGGCGTCTGGTAACCTATGTTGCCCTCTACGTCGGCATAGACGAAGTTTTGCGACGGGATCTCCCAGAAGCGCAGGGCTTCGCGGAATTCCTCGAAGTTCTGGGCCTGATTGATGCTGAGGACGGATTGCAGGATGCGCGATGGCCCGCTGCCGGCCGTCCAGCGCAGCGCCAGGGCGTCCGGCTGATCTTCCAGCACGTCGCTGATGATCGGTCCGTGGATGGTCTCGCGCACGGTGAGGACGATATCCTCGCCGCCGTTGACCTTGATGACTTCCTCGATCACATTCATGTCCCGCCATTCGCCCATGTACTCGTACTGGTTTGGATTGTCGGGGTTGATCTTCTCGATGTAGAGGTCTTGCACGTCCGGCCCGACGTTGGTGACGCCCCAGGCGATGCGCTCGTTGTGGCCGATGATGACGCCGGGAATGCCGGCGAAGCTGAAACCGGTCACGTCCCAGCCCGGCGCGTGCAGGCCGACCTGGTACCAGATCGACGGCATTTGAATGCCCAGATGGGGGTCGTTGGCCAGCAGCGGCAGGCCGGATGCNGTGTNTTCGCCGCTGACGACCCAGTTGTTGCTGCCGAGATGAGGACCGGTGCCGAAGNCCGAAGCTGGCGGCTCGCCGATGATGTCAGTCGAGACGCGCGCCCAGTCGATTGCGGGGGCGGCGGCCGACTCACCGCGGGCGGGCGCGGCGGCCAGGAAATCCGACGTCGGGGCGATGACCGGCCGGGTATCATATGGGTAGCCGGGGATCAGCTCATTCGTCGCTTCTTCGCCAATCAGCGCGTACAACCTGGCGCGAGTCAGTTCGTTGTCCCAATTGCCGCCCAGGTCCCAGCCCATGACGACACCCCAGCCAATCGAGTCAACCGGCCGCCACGGCTCAATTGCCCAGGGATCGCCCACGAGACCCAGAATGCGCTGGCTTATGGCGATGTCTTCGTGATTCTCGACCAGGTAAGCGTTAACGCCGGCGCTATAGGCCGTCAGGGCCATCATTGCTTCCGGCAGTTCCTGCTCGTAGTATGCCGTGTTGGCCGCGGCGATGCGGTTCCAGCCGCTGGTACGGATGAACTTGTCGTTCTCGATGCCCGGTTCGCCGACGATCTCCGAGACGCGTCCCTGGGCGATGTGGCGCCAGAACTCCATCTGCCACATGCGGTCCTGGGCGTGGACGTAACCCTGGGCGAAGAAGAGGTCTTCGGGGCTTTCGGCGTAGATGTGGGGGATGCCGTACGCGTCGCGATAGACGTAGACGATGCTTTTCAGGCCGTGGCCTTCCAGAGCGGTGCATAGGTTGGCCTGTTCCTCGGTCGTCCCCTGACACGCTTCCGGCAGCGCCAGGGTTTTTTCTCCGTCAACATCGGGAAATGCGCTGCGCGTGATCGCAGCGGAAGCGACGGCCAAAATCAGGACCAGCCCAATCAGGACGCCTAGGATTATCAGCAAAATACGTGCGGCGCGATTCATGATTCCCCCATCGTTCGGTTGTGGGCCGTTGAGCCACGGCTCGGCAGGTAATAATTATGGGGTGGAATGATAGCGTAACTATTCGATCTGTAAAGATGGGACGCAACTCCGCAAGGTCGCTATAATTCCCGCTTATGCCTATCGCCTGGTGGGCCCTGGTGGGCCTCNTTGCCGCCCTGCTGATCAATCGCGCCGCCGACTGCTGGCTGAGTCCGGCGCGCCTGCAATGTGGCCTGACGCGACACCCGCGCCGCCAGTTCCTGGTGCTCATCGCGTTGCCCGTTCTGTTCGCCGGGCTGGCCTGGCGGAGCCCCGAACCGGCCTGGCCGGCGGCGGCTGCCTTCGNTTCCGTGCTTGCTCTGCTGGCGGTGATAGACCTGGAGCAGCGGCGCGTGCCCAACGTGGTTATCCTGCCCGCGACCGCCTTCGCCCTGGTGGTCGCCTGGCAAGCGGGGTATTTGCTTTCGGCCGTTGGCGGCGCGGCGCTGGCCTTCGGCGTGTTTCTGGCGCTCTTTGCCGTTGGGCGCCGGCTCTATGGGCCCGGCGCGTTGGGCATGGGCGACGTCAAGCTGGCCGGCCTGATCGGCGCGATGGTCGGCTTCGATGGAGCGTTGCCGGCGCTGGCGCTCGGGGTTTTGCTGGCCGGGGCAGCGGCGGCGGCGCTATTGCTGACCGGCNGCGCCCGCCGGGGCGATCGGTTGCCCTATGGCTCTTTCCTGACCCTGGCCGCCATCGGATTATTGATCGCCGCTGTCTAGCCGGCTAGGATGACTTCNGACTCACTTTTGAATAAAAGGATGTGAGGTAAAATCGATTCGATGTCGGAAATCGTCATTCGTTCACTTGAGACGGTACAGGAAATCGCCCAGACCGAGGATATCCAGCGCGTGGCCTGGACGATGAGCGATCTGGATATCATTCCCGGCCACGCTCTCCACGCCATGCAACACAACGGCGCGGTATTGCTGGGCGCGTTCGATGGCGATCGCGTTGTGGGGTTTGTGTTTGGCGTTTTGGGCACCGAGGATAACCCCAACCGCGTCGACCAGGTAGCCGCGGCGCGGTTGAAGATGTATTCCGTAATCGCCGGAGTACTGCCCGAATACCAGCAACACGACGTTGGCTACCGGCTCAAGATGGCCCAGCGCGACTTCGCGCTGCGGATTGGCATTCGTCTCATCACCTGGACCTACGACCCGCTGGAGAGCCTCAACGCCCGGTTCAACATCGGGAAGCTAGGGGCGGTCTGCCATCGTTACCTGCGTCACTTCCACGGTGATATGACCGGCATCAATAATGGCCTGCCGACGGACCGCTTCGAGACCGAGTGGTGGGTGACGCAGAACCGCGTGGCGGCCCGGTCCGAGCGCAAGTGGCGGCCGTTGAAGTTGGACGCGCTGCTGGCCGGCGGGGCGCTGCTGGTCAACGAGGCGTCCATCAATGACGCCGGGTTGCCCGTTCCGCCGTTGAACTACATCAGCCGCCCGAGTAACCTGATGCTGGTGGAGATCCCGGCCAACGTCCAGAATATCAAGCGAGCGGATATGGCCCTGGCCCTGCAGTGGCGAATGCACACGCGCGACATCTTTGAGAACATGTTCAGTTCCGGTTTTATCGTCACCGATTTTGTGCCGCACGTGGACGACCGCGGCAACCCGCGCAGTTACTATCTCCTGACCTACCAGGATTCCTAATACCATGAAAATTGAACGGATTGATCTGTATCACATCAGCATGCGGCTGGTCAGCCCCTTTGTCACCAGCTTCGGGCCCCAGCAGCAACGCGACTGCCTGCTCGTGGCTGTCCATTCCGAGGGTCTGACCGGCTGGGGCGAAAGCGTGGCCACCAACGATCCCGGCTACTCCTACGAGACGACCGGCACGGCGTGGCACATCCTGAGCGACTTTCTCATCCCGTCACTGCTCGGCAAAGACCTTGCCGGCCCGGAGGCTCTCGGCCCGGCGCTGTCTTTCGTGCGCGGCCACCCGCTGGCCAAGTCGGCGCTCGACCAGGCGCTGTGGGACCTGGCCGCCCAGCGCGACGGCGTCTCCATGAGCGCCAAACTGGCCGAGCCGTATGCCGAGGGGGCCAAGGCGCGCGTGCCGGTGGGCGTCAGTATAGGCATCCAGCCGTCTCTGGAGCGCACAGTGGAGGTCATTGGCGAGTACTACGAGCAGGGCTACCGGCGGATCAAGCTGAAGATCAAGCCGGGCCATGACGTGGCCGTGGGGCGCGCGGCGCGAGCAGCCTTCCCCGATCTGCCGATCATGCTCGACGCCAATTCCGCCTTCCGGCTGGAGGACGCGACTGTCTTCCAGGCGATGGACGACCTCAATCTGCTCATGCTGGAGCAGCCGCTCGGCTATGAGGATATCTATGACCACAGTCAGCTGCGGCCGATCATCCAGACGCCGCTCTGCCTCGACGAGTCCATCCACTCCGACGATCACGCGCGCTACGCGTTGGCCATCGGCGCGTGTGACATCATCAACGTTAAGCCGTCGCGGGTGGCCGGCTGGACTGAGGCGCGGCGCATTCACGACCGCTGCCGGGCGGCGGGGATGCCGCTGTGGGTCGGCGGTATGCTGGAGACGGGTGTCGGCCGCGCGGCGCAACTGGCCCTGGCCTCGCTGCCCGGTTTCACGCTGCCCGGCGATATCTCAGCCACCGAGCGCTACTACGAGCGCGACATCACCGCGCCATTCCACCTGAATCGCGAGGATAGCACGATCACCGTTCCGTCGGGCGTGGGGTTGGGGGTTGAGATAGACCACGATTATCTGGACGCCGTCACATTACGACGCGCGTCGTTCTAGTCGACCCTACTGACGGGACTAAACACAGGAGCAAAGCATGTTCACCGACAAAAACGTGGCCTTTATCGGCAGCGGCATCATGGGCGAGGCGATGATCCGTGGCTTGCTGACACAGAATATCGTCAAGCCGGAGCAAATTATTGCCGCCGACCCGTTGCCGTCGCGACTGGACGATTTGCGAGAGCGCTACGGCGTTCATGTCACCTCTAGCAATTCAGAAGCGGCCGAGACNGGCCAGGTGATCGTCCTGTCCACCAAACCGCAAAACCTCGCCGAAGTCATGCCCGGCATCCGCGGTCACCTGCGGCGGCAAGATTTGCTCCTGTCGATTCTGGCTGGCACGCCGATCCGCAAGCTGGCCGACGGCGTAGCCCACGCCTCGGTCGTGCGGGCCATGCCCAACACCCCAGCCCAGATCGGCCAGGGGATGACCGTCTGGACGAGCACGCCGGAAGTGACCGACGAACAGCGCGGGCAGGCGCAGGCCATTCTCGGCGCGTTGGGNCAGGAGCTTTATGTCAATGACGAGTCCTACCTCGATATGGCCACAGCGCTGAGCGGGACCGGCCCAGCCTACGTCTTCATGTTCATGGAGTCGCTGATCGACGCGGGCGTCCACCTGGGTTTCTCGCGTCGCGTGGCCGAGCAGTTGGTCTTCCAGACGATGCGCGGCTCGCTGGAATATGCCGCGCAATCGGGCAAGCACGTGGCCGAGTTGCGCAATCAGGTGACCTCGCCCGGCGGCACGACGGCCGCGGCGCTCTACCANATGGAGAAGGGCGGCCTGCGCACGGTCATTTCCCGCGCCATTTGGGCCGCCTACCAGCGTTCTGTGGAACTGGGCCAGGGCGAGAAGGTGAAAGGCCCCGCCCAGTGATGAGCGCCGGATATTCGCCTGTCGTCGTCCTGCAAGTGGGCGGCGAATGGCGGCGGTTCGCCAACCCGGCGCGGGTGGTCGTCGCCGAATCCGTGATTGATGTCGATTCCGCCCTGCGGGATATCGAACAGGCGGTAAATGAAGAAGGTCTCTATGCCGCCGGATATCTGGCCTACGAGGCCGGGGCGGCCTATGGCCTGGCGGCCCACCCGCCCGCGACCGACGCTCCGCCGCTGCTGTGGTTCGGCCTCTTTCGCGNGTCGGAACCCATCGGCCCGCCGGCCTCCGATGNCGCCTATCACTTCGGCGACTGGCAGCCGNCCCTGTCCTATGANGCGTATGAAGCGGCCATCGGCCGCATCAAGAACGCCATCGCCGCCGGCGATACGTACCAGATCAACTATACTTTCCCCCTGCAGGCCTCGTTCGAAGGGGATCCCTGGGCGCTATTCGCGGCCCTTGCTGCCGCGCAACGGGCTGATTACTGCGCCTATGTCGATCTGGGGCGTTTTGTCATCTGCTCCGCTTCGCCGGAACTATTTTTCAGCCTTGAAGGCNCGTCCCTGACCTCGCGGCCGATGAAGGGCACCGCGCCGCGCGGCCTAACGCCGGCCGCCGACCGGCGACAGATGGCTTGGCTGCGCGACTCCGCNAAGAACCGNGCCGAAAANGTGATGATCGTGGACATGATTCGCAACGACTTCGGCCGCGTCGCCCACACCGGCAGCGTGCGGGTGCCGGCGCTGTTCACGGTCGAGCGCTATCCAACGTTGCTGCAAATGACATCAACCGTGACGGCNGAGACCGGCGCGCCGCTCGGCGACATTCTGGCCGCCACCTTCCCCTGCGCGTCCATCACCGGCGCGCCGAAGGTGAGCGCCATGCGGATCATCAACGAACTGGAGCCGGAGCCGCGCGGCGTCTACACCGGCGCCATCGGCACCATCTCCCCGGGTCGCCGGGCGCAATTCAGCGTCGCTATCCGCACGGCCGTCATCGACCGGCAACGCGGCCAGGCCGTTTATGGCGTCGGCAGCGGCGTGGTATGGGATTCCGACGCTCGCGCCGAGTACGACGAATGCTTGCTGAAATCTCGCGTGCTCTATGCCCAGCCGGAGAGCGCGGCCGATTTCCGGCTACTGGAGTCCCTGCGCTGGACGCCGGACGAGGGCTATTTCCTGCTGGAGCGCCACCTGCGGCGTCTGGGAGAGTCGGCGGAATATTTCAGCTTTCGTTTCGACCGGAGCGCGGCTGAGCGCGCCCTGGCCCAGGCCGCAGCGACTCTCACATCCCCCAGCAAGGCGCGACTCCTACTCGACCGGTGGGGGCAGTTCGAATTCGGCGCGGTTCCGCTGGACGCACCTGTGCCGCCGATTGTGAGTATCGGTCTGGCCATGCGGCCGGTATCCTCGACCAACGTCTGGTTGTATCACAAGACGACCCATCGCGAGGACTACGAGGCCGCACGCGCCTCGCGCCCCGATTGCGACGACGTGATCCTCTGGAACGAGCGCCGCGAGTTGACTGAGACCACCATTGCCAACCTGGTCCTGGAGATCGACGGCCGGCGCTACACGCCGCCGGTGTCTTCCGGTCTGCTGGCGGGGACGATGCGTGCCTCTCTGCTTGAGAGTGGCGAGATCGCCGAGCGCGTACTGACGCCGGCCGATCTATCGCGCGCGGCCGGCATTTGGCTCGTCAATTCGGTCCGCGGCTGGATGCCGGCGGAGTTGCAATCATTACAAAACTCCGAGATGCCTTGAACCGGGCAGCCGGCCCGTGCTAAAA
>JAACJX010000300.1 GCA_014237545.1 Ardenticatenia bacterium
CCGGGAGTTGGTGCAACTGCCGATAAAGACGACGTCCACCGGACGGCCCAACAGGGGACGACCTGGCTCAAGCCCCATGTATTCGAGCGACCGCTGCAGGGTCAATCGTTGGGTAAGGTCCCGAATATCCTCGGGGTTGGGAACGGCGGCCGAGATAGGAATTCCCATACCGGGATTTGTGCCATAGGTGATCATCGGTTCGAGTGCGGCCGCGTCAATGTCGACCGACTTATCATAAATAGCGCCCTCATCGCTGGGCAACTCGCGCCAGGCAGCCACAGCCGCGTCCCATGCCGCTCCCTGTGGCGCGAAGGGCTTGCCATGGATGTAGGCAAATGTCGTCTCGTCCGGCGCGACCAAACCGGCGCGCGCGCCGCCTTCGATGCTCATATTGCAGATGGTCATACGCTCTTCCATCGACAAACTCCGTATGGCCGATCCCCTGTACTCGAAGACGTGCCCCGTTCCCCCGCCAACGCCAATCCTGGCCAGCAGGGCGAGGATGATGTCCTTGGCGGTGACGCCGGCCCGGAGAGTGCCGGAGACGTTCACAGCATAGGTTTTCGGCTTCACCTGGAGCAGGCATTGGGTAGCCAGGACGTGCTCGACCTCGGAAGTGCCAATGCCAAACGCCAGCGCGCCAAACGCCCCGTGGGTGGCGGTGTGGCTGTCGCCGCATACGATGGTCATACCCGGCTGGGTAAGACCAAGCTCGGGCCCGATCACGTGTACGATGCCGCGATTGGGGCTGTGCATGCCGAGGAGCTGGATGCCGAAATCGCGGGCATTCTTCTCCATTTGGGCGATCTGGGCCGCGGCCATTTGGTCGACTATCGGCATGTCCAGCGGTGTGGTCGGGACGCTGTGGTCGATAGTCGCCACGGTTTGTTGCGGCCGCCGCACGGTTAGCCCGCGTTCGCGCAAGCCCGAAAATGCCTGGGGCGATGTGACTTCGTGAATGAGGTGCAGGTCGATGTAGAGAACCGCCGGCGAATTGGATTGCTGTGCGACGATGTGGTTATCCCATATCTTGTCGATGATTGTTCTTGGGGTGGGTTGGGTCATAAATGAAATTCCATAGGATGATAATAAAAAGTGGGCTCACGGGGCGGGCGGTTTAATGCCGCCAAAAAGGGCCAACTCGAACACCTTCAGGTAGCAATCGACGTGGTCGAAGCCGATCTCCCTTAACCAGTCACACTGAAGTTCCACCGGCGCCAGCAGATTGGCGACCTTGTCGGGTCGGTGATAAAAGTCTGCGGCCACGACATCGCGCGTCTTTCCGCTGGGGGCGTGGTACTGGTACAAGGCATCGATGAAGTAACTTTCGAATTGCTCCTCGACCCAGCGCGATGCCGAGGCTACGTGCTCTAGATTGAGAAATATGCCGCCGGGTGATAGCAGGCAGTAGATCTCCTCGTATATCTCCCGCTTGCGCTGGTCAGGCTGGTGGTGGATTGAGAAGCCGGATACAATGACATCGAAGCCCGCGCTGCGAGGTGGCAAAACGCTCCTGGCCTGTTCAGCCCATTCTCGCCGGGCATAGTCTATTTCCAGAAAGTATCCCTCGTGGCCTGCCAGCCGCTGGCGCGCAGCCGCCAGCATCCGCGGCGAAAAATCAGCGAACACCGCGGCGGCCACGCCGCCGTTATATGCTTCCAGTAACGCGTGACCCAGAATGCCGTCGCCGCAGCCTAAATCCAGCAAGGAGGCGGCCTTCGGCTGGGCCGCGCGCGCCAATCGGATCAGGATATCGATCTGCACCGAGGCCAGTGGAATGGCGCCGCGCACGCCATCCAGATACGTGTCTGCCAGCCCTGTNGCTTGCCACGCGGTATCGTTGCGTGAACGTTCCACTACTTGGCCACTCCATTGGCCGGCGGTTGCGCCGTCCGCTCGTACCCCTCGCGCTCGGCCAGCATTTTATTTAGCGCGCTTAGATAGGCGCGGGCGCTGGCGACGACGATGTCGGTGCTGGCCCCGTGGCCGCTGAAAGTCCGGTACATGGGTTGATTTGTCTGCGGGTTGACGGTGTAGCCGGTGCCGTTGTCGGGCTGGATCCGGATCGTGGCCTCGGCCACCGCGTCAAGCCCTTCAGTGACGGCGTTGATGCTGAACTCGGTGAGGCGATTGGTGACGCCAACGATCCGGTTGATGGCCTGATAGACAGCATCGACCGGCCCGCTACCCAATGCGGCATCCTGGTATTGCTGCCCATCGGGNCCGATCATGACTNCNCTGGCGGTGGGAATGCTGTGATCGCCGCACGAAACCTGNATGTGATCGAGTTGCCATATGACNGGCGGCTGGTAAATCTCATCGGCGATAATCGCCTCGATATCGGCGTCCGTGACGAACTTTTTCTTATCCGCCAGCTTCTTGAACCGTTTGAAGGCGGCCGTTACCTCCGCCTCCTCCATGTTGTCATAGCCCATTTCACGCAGGTGGACGCGGAAGGCGTGCCGGCCGGAGTGCTTGCCCAGGACGAGCTTCGATGTATTGAGGCCGACGACCTCCGGGCGCATGATCTCATAGGTCTGGTGATGCTTCAGCATCCCATCCTGATGAATCCCCGCCTCGTGCGCGAAGGCGTTGGCGCCGACGATAGCCTTGTTCGGTTGAATGACCATGCCCGTGTAAGTGCTGACCATGTGGCTTGTGCGGGCGATCTGGGTGGTGTCGATGTTGGTGCGCAGGTTGAAGCTCTGCGGCCGCGTGGTCAGGGCCATGACCACCTCTTCCANCGCCGTGTTACCCGCTCGCTCGCCGATGCCGTTCAGCGTTACCTCAGCCTGGCGCGCACCGGCCTGAATGCCGGCCAGCGTATTGGCCGTTGCCAGACCCAGGTCATTGTGGCAATGGACGGACCAGATAACCGAATCTGCCCCCGGCGTATTCTGNATGAGATAATCGATGAGCCGGCCGAATTCATCTGGCGTGGTATACCCCACCGTGTCAGGGATATTGAGCGTCGTCGCGCCGGCCCTGATGGCTTCGCCCAATACCTGGACCAGGAAATCCGGATCGGACCGTCCGGCGTCCTCGGGCGAGAACTCGATATCGTCGCAGAGCGAGCGAGCGAACGAGACGGCCTTGATGACCTGATCGATACACTCTTCGCGGTCTATCCGTAGTTTGTGCTTCAAATGGATATCGCTTGTGGCCAGAAAGGTATGAATGCGGTGGCGCGGCGCGGCCTTTACCGCCTCATACGCGCGGCTGATGTCTTCCTTGTTGGCGCGAGCCAATCCGGCGATCACCATCGGCCGCCCGTCTTTTCGGCCTTCGGTCAGCGGGCCGACCTCCTCAGCAATGCGGCGCACCGCCTCAAAGTCACCGGGCGATGCGATGGGAAAGCCGGCCTCGCAGATGTCAACGCCGAGCCGCGATAGCTGCCGCGCGATTTCCAGCTNTTCCTCCACATTGAGCGTTGCACCGGGCGATTGCTCGCCATCGCGCAAGGTCGTGTCAAATATCAGGACGGAATCGGTCGTTGGCATTGGNTTGGTCATCTGCACTCCTTCCAGTGATGACAGGCGGGGNGCGAAGCAAGTTGGTTAGGGAACACNATCGCCGGCGGCCGCCTAATATCTCTAAACCTCTTTAGCGTTNAGCCAGGGCATCATCTTGCGCAGTTCGCGNCCGACTTGCTCGACCTGGCTGTCGCNCGCTTCCGCACGGCGCTGGTTGAACCAGGGCCGGCCCTGCGCGTTTTCATCGATCCATCCCTCGGCATAGGCTCCGGACTGAATATCGGCCAAGATCTCCTTCATCGCCTGCCGGGTCTGGTCGGTGACGATTCGCGGCCCGGCCGTATAGTCGCCGTGCTCGGCCGTGTCGCTGACGCTATAGCGCATGTAATTCATGCCACCCTGATAAATCAGGTCCACGATCAGCTTCAACTCGTGCAGGCACTCAAAATAGGCGATTTCCGGCTGGTAGCCGGCCTCCACAAGCGTATTGAAAGCTGACTCGATGAGATGGGTCACGCCGCCACAGAGGATCACTTGCTCACCGAACAAGTCAGTCTCTGTTTCCTCGGTGAAGGTCGTCTTGATGACGCCGGCGCGCGTGCAGCCGATGGCCTTGGCATAGGCCAGGGCGGTATCGGCAGCCCGGCCGCTGGCGTCCTGGTGCACGGCCATCAGCCCCGGCGTGCCGACGCCGTCGACATACAATTCGCGCACCCGGTGGCCGGGCGACTTCGGCGCCACCAGGCTCACATCCACGCCGGCCGGCGGAATAATCTGGGCATAACGGACGTTGAACCCGTGGCCGAACATCAGCGTTTTGCCCGGCGAAAGATTGGGGGCAATTGCCTCGCGATATATGCCTGCCTGGGATGTGTCGGGGGCGAGGAGCATGATGACATCGGCTTCGGCCGCGGCATCAAACGTTGACAACACGTTCAAGCCCTCGGCCTCGGCTTTTGGCCACGAGGGGCTACCCTCGTAGAGGCCAACCCGNACGTCCATGCCGGAATCGCGCAAATTCAGGGCATGAGCATGACCCTGACTGCCATAGCCGATGATGGCGATTTTCTTGTCCTGAATGACAGACAGATCCGCGTCTTGATCATAATAAACTGTAGCCAACTTGATAACTCCCTGTTTGGTTTCAATAAAGAAACCGGGTTTCGGCTTGGTGATTCCCGGTTTCAGTTTTGTATGTTTACTCTTTATGACCGTTCTTTTCGGTCGCTACCAGTTCGGTGGCAGACGTTACGGCCGTCCATTCCTTGGCGTTGTGGCTGTGACCATGGGCGGAATTGCCGCGCACCATCGCGACGCGGCCGGTGCGCACCATCTCTTCAATCCCGAAGTTTTCCAACAAGGCGATCATGGAATTGATCCTATCTTCCGGAGCAACGATCTGGATGATNACGGAAGTCATATCAACGTCNACGATGCTGGCCCGATAGATGTCAACCAGCTGCATGACTTCGCCCCGGCTCTGGCTCGTCGTCTTTACTTTGATGAGCGCCATTTCGCGCACGACGGCGGGCTCGTTGGTGATGTCTTCGATGTGGACGACGTTGATCAGCTTGTCGAGTTGGGTCGTAACCTGTTGAAGGTCGCGCTCCGTCCCACGGGCGACGAATGTCATCCGGCTGATGCCCGCCGTCTCCGTGTGACCNACGTTCAGGCTCTCGATGTTGAAATTGCGCCGGCTGAACAAGCCGGTGACGCGATTCAGGACGCTTGGTTTGTCTTCCAGCCACGCGATGATTGTGTGTCGTCGAATTTGTGAATCGGGCATGATATATGGCTCCCTAGTTTTCAACTGGCCGGCCACGGCGGATCATATCCGCGTTACTCTTGCCCGGCGCGACCATTGGATACACGTTAGTAAATTCCTCGACCTGGAAATCCAGCAAGAATGGGCCTTCCGTCTCTTGCGCCTGGCGAATGGCCTGATATACGTCTTCCTTGCTGGTGACGGCGCGGCCGGGGATTCCATAGGCCTCGGCGATCTTCACGAAATCGGGGTTATAAAGCGGCGTGCCGACGTAGCGTTTGTTGTAGAAGACGTCTTGCCACTGGCGCACCATGCCCAGATANCCGTTGTTGATGATGGCAATCTTGATCGGCAGCCGTTCCTGCATTACGGTCGACAGTTCAGGCATCGTCATCTGGAAACCGCCATCGCCGGCCACGACCCAAATCTCTTCATCAGGCTTGGCTATCTGCGCGCCGATGGCCGCCGGTAGCGAATAGCCCATCGTTCCCAGGCCGCCCGAGGTCAGCAAGCTGCGTGGCTTGGTGTGGTTGAAGTACTGGGCCTCCCACATCTGGTGCTGGCCTACGTCGGTGACGATGGTGGCGTCACCCTGATTGGTCGCGTGCCACAACTGGCGCATGACGTACGGCGCGACGAGCTCATCTGTCTCTTGCGTCAAAATGTCCCGCTCGATCGACTCGGAGCGCCATTCGTTGATCTGGCCCAGCCACGCCGGGTGCTCGTTGGGCTCGACCATGGGCAATAAGGTGCGCAGAGTTATGAGAGCATCAGCCACGACAGGCGTGTCGATGGTCAGGTTCTTACCCATCTCGGCCGGATCAAGGTCCACNTGGATAATTCTGGCCTTGGGCGCAAATGTGCTGAACGCGCCGGTGAGGCGGTCATCAAGGCGCGCCCCAATGGCGAACAGCACATCGCACTCCTGCAGAGCGTAGTTGCAGTAGGCTTCGCCATGCATGCCTCCCCAACTGATCGAAAGAGGATGGGTTGATGGGATCGTGCCGATACCCAGCAGACTAGTGGCGACCGGGATATTGGCTTTTTCGGCGAACTGACGCAACTCCATCTCGGCTTTGGCCATGGAGACGCCTTGGCCGGCAATGATGACGGGTCGTTGCGCCTCGTTGATCAGCCGGGCGACACGCTCCATCACCGATGGTTCCGGCGCGAGTTTGTTCGGGCGGTAGCCAGGGAGGAAAACATCGGTTGGATAGGTGAATTCCATTGTCGCCTGCTGTACATCTTTGCAGATGTCAACAAGNACCGGGCCCGGGCGGCCGGTGCGGGCGATATAAAATGCCTCCTTCAGCGCCGCGGGCAAATCCTTTATGTCGGTTATGAGGTAATTGTGCTTCGTCACCGGCATGCTGATGGCGCGAATGTCTGCCTCTTGAAAGCCGTCCCTGCCCAAAAGAGATACAGACACCTGGCCGGTTATCGCGACTACAGGAGTAGAGTCCATATACGCGGTGGCCAGCCCGGTGATCAAGTNCGTCGCGCCGGGGCCTGAGGTGGCGATGCAAACGCCCGTCTTGCCGGTCGCCCGGGCATAGCCATCAGCCATGTGGGCGGCGCCTTGCTCATGGGTGACCAGCACGTGATGGATCGGATAATCGTACTTATAAAGGTCATCATAAGTCGGGAGAATAGCGCCACCCGGCAGGCCGAAGACGACATCGACCCCCTCGTGAATCAGGCTCTCCCAAATGATCTGGCCGCCGGTCTTCAGTTCGCTCATGTTCTTCTCCTCAACGACAACTTTTAAACAAAAAGACCGCCCTGTTGGGCGGTCTTCGTAGAGCTTTACCTTGATTCTCGTACTCTGCTCTTTAACCTCTACCCAACATTTAGCGCATCCTTATCAATAATAAGGATGAGGCCAATAAGGTCGAGGACGAGTACGTTCTTGATGTAAGGTATCATATTTTCGCCATTTACGGCTAGATTGTCTGAAGTATAAGGTCGGCTCTTCTGATTGGGCTATGTATAATTAGCCAAAAGGATAATCTGGATAATTGTACAAATTATACAAGCACAGTATTGAGGCAAGAATTAGAGTTTCGCCCTAAAAACCAAAGGGAACGACCTCTTTTGAAAGTCGTTCCCTTTAGTTCCCACTATTTCCCACTGAACCGCGCACTCTAGCGCAAGCCTTCAAAGAGTATAAACGAACCAAATGGTCAATCATACGGCTAAGTTGGCAGAATCAGGCCGCGTTCTTTTTGTACAAAGTTCACAACAACATCTTGCTCAAGTGGGTGGTGGCTCTGTTTCCGGCCGTAACTGCCACAATTTCAAAGACAGGTGAAGTGCGAGTCGCATGTTGGACTGATCAAGGTTTAGCCCAGTGAGTTCTTCGATCCGTTCCATGCGATAGAGGAGCGTGTTGCGATGAACGAATAAGGACTCGGCCGTTTGGCTGATGTTGCCATGATGGTCGAAGTACGCCTCCACTGTTTTGACCAAGCTTCCTCGATTTTGACTGTCATATTCAATTAGGGGTTGCATGATCTCATCGGTGAATTTGCGAACTTCAGGCAGATCTTCCAGATCGTACAGAAGGCGATAGATGCCCAAACTGCCGAACTCCACGAACTGGTTGGTCAGCTTGAGCCGCTCGCCCAGTTGCATGGCCTGCAAAGCCTGATTATATGACGACGGCCATTCAGAGAGCGTATTGGCTGGGCCGCTGATCCCGCCCATGAGCGTGGCGTCTGGAAACTCCAGCTCAATTTGTTCGCGAATTCGACGGCCGAGTTGGTGGGCGCTTTCCATATCCTCCACGTTCTTCAGGGCCTGGAAGATGACCAGATACTGGTTTCCGTAGATGTGCACCAGCGCCGGCCGCGGGTGATTGGAAAGCACCCAATGGACCGACGTCTCCAGCCGTCGCATGCTGGGCTTTTCGGTCACCATCCAGCCGGCGACCATGACCGCGTGGGGCTCAGCTGTGTTGTGGTCTAGCCGCCCCTCCAGCCGTTCTATCTC